>CAZHUP010000013.1:0-29779 GCA_964535495.1 uncultured Rhodohalobacter sp. | reverse complement strand
ATCTCTAACTTCAAATTCTTGTAAAACCTGAATATCAGTGGGAAGATCTTCTAGGGCTTGTTCTAATCTGTTAACCGATACTGGTAAAAATGTAAATAACCGTTCATAAACAAATAGTTGTTCTGTTTGTAATTTCCACCCGTCACTTATAATCCATTCCAGCGAAGCACCAAACATTGGAGAAGCGTGATAAGACTCAAGCAGATCGACGGATGGAGGGTTGGGGAAATTGAAAGGGTTGATATTCAATGCATAGGCCGGCATTGGGTGTGCCCAGTACATCAGCATGATATCCAAATCCAGGGATGAAGGGCTTCGTAAACCAAACCGTGTGGCAAGCTGTACATCAGAAATTTTAAATTCATCGTTCTGGCGAATATAGTTAAACGGAATTGGGGAAGGTATTTCCTGAACAGGGAACCATCTCGATCCGGGTGACGGTAGTTTATCTGCTTCAAAAACCGGATTAAATATCAGTTGAAGGGAATTGGAACCGAAATATTGCTGATAATTGATTGCTGTTACGCCCAATCTTAAATCGGAGGGAGCCTGAGTTAAGAACTCTCTCAAATCAACGGGTGTTAGTATATCGGTAACAAATCCACCTGAAGTACGCCCCCAGCTGATGATCTGTCGGCCTATTCTCAAATCACTATTATCGTAAAAACGGTCGAAATAGGCTTCCCGTAAAATAATTTCTGTGTTCTCATCACTGTCTAAGTATTGGTGAAGAACATCCGTTTCAACAAAGATATTTCCTGCCGGAGTAGAGGTTCTAAGCTGAAGTCTTAGACGATTTCTTCCAGCTACAAATTCATGGTCGCCTGAGGTTTGTACGGCATTATAATTTTGGAGAAGTCCGTTTATATTTGTTTGCGCCTGAACGCTGCGAGGACCTGCAGATAAGATGTGAATCAATATGAAAAAGAGGATAAAATTGAGAATATACTTGAAACAAAACTTATTTATATAATTTATTTCTAAAATCAATTGAAGCTTAATCAAAATATGCGTAAATTTAGTGCATTGTGGATGCCTTCTATAACATCCCTAATGTCATCAATTCTGAATTATAACTTTTCATTTCTGAAGCTTAATCATACCTATGGCGCACGAAAGAATCGAAGTAGACTTACCTTTAGCCAAAGTTTACGAACTGTTATCCAACCCCGTTCATTTTACAAATTTTCTGGAACGAATCGATACGATTGAAAAAATAAACTCCCAGACGTTTGAGTATACAACCAAGATTGGGAACGAGGAGTTTCAATGGACTACAAATATCATTGACAATCTGAGAAACACCCGATTTGCTTGGATCACTATTAATGGAAATTTGAATCAAACCGGTACTATCCGTTTTACTCCGCTTAACAACGGTGAAAGAACCAGGGTAGACTTCTCTTTGGATTACAGAACATTTTTCGGCGAAGCTGAAGAAGATCTTGCGTCCTTTATTGAAGGACTTCCGGTACAACTGAAAAAAGATCTCGATAAATTTAAAGATCTAGCTGAATCAGGTACGTTTAACGACGAAGCTGAAGAGGAGACTAAAGAAGTAACTGCTTAATTCGTTACTATTCTTTATTACTTTTATATGAAATTGCGCCTTAACTTCTGTTGAGGCGCATTTTTTTTTGCCATTATTCAAAGGATTAATAATGATCTATTCATTTAGTGAGTTTAAAAAATCTCAAAAAGCCAATAAACCCCACTTTTTTGTTGTTGGCAATCCAATAGGACATTCTCTCTCTCCGGAAATGCATCAGGCAGCGTTAGATTTTCACGGCATAAACGCTGAATATCTTGCGATAAATCTCGCTCACACAGAGATTTCAGATTTTATTGCGTGGCTGAACCGCGAAGAATTTCTTGGCTGTAATATCACAATACCATACAAAAATCAATTTATTGATGTAGTTGACCACATTGATGATTACGGCAGGGAAGCAGGAGTTATCAATACTATTGCTAAGTCAGACTATAATTTAATAGGCCACAACACAGATATTTATGGATTTTCTTCGCCACTTAAACAGTATACAGATCATATTGAAGGAGGGAGAGCTATTGTTTTTGGCACCGGTGGCGCATCTAAAGCTGTAAATATTGGGCTTGAAGAGCTGGGAGTTGAAGAGATTATTTTTGTATCTAGATCTCCGGAAAAGTCGACATTAAGCTCTGACCACGCCTGGATTAAAACAGTCTCTTATAATCAGTGGCAATCGTATGCTGAAGAGGCGTGTTTGATTGTAAATACTACACCTTTGGGGATGTCTCCCAATTTAGATCATTCACCTATTTCTGATTTGGATGTTAATTTATTGGAGAATAAAATTTGTTACGACCTCATTTACAATCCCTTAAAAACAAAATTTTTACTCCAAGCTGAAAAGCATGGCGCCGAAATTATTGATGGACTGGATATGCTGATTATGCAAGGAAACAGATCCTTTGAAATTTGGACCGGTAAATCGTTCCCAATAGATGAAATTAAAGAATTGCTCATCAATAAATTAGGATAATTATATGGATTTATTATATCCTAAAATATTTCAAAAATATTCAACCATATCAGCTCTGTTTTCAGAAGCAAATAGAGAAAGCGTAAAGGCTGATAATTACGTTTCCGGACTGAATTTAGGGTATAATACTAAAGCCAAATCTGTAGACATCGATCAAAATTTTGACTTACTGTTTAATATAATTGGTGAGGAAAAAAAAGAGTTAGCAATCGCAAATCAAATTCACAGCTCGAATATCAGGTATGTTACCGAGGCCGGAATATATGATGATACAGATGGCTTTGTTACTGACCAAGCAGGACTCTCTCTGGGCATCAGAGTTGCGGACTGTGCGGCTATATTAGCAGGTGATTCAAAGAACGGTGTAATTGGCGCTTTTCACGCGGGATGGAAAGGTGCCGCAGGTAACATAGTACCAAAAGGAATTGAGCACATGATTCAAATAGGGGCTAAACATAAAAATATCGATGTTTATGTAAGCCCTTGTATATCTTTAAAGAACTTCGAGGTAGGCGAAGAGGTCGCTTCTCAGTTTCCAGATCAGTTTGTGGATCGTATTTCATTCAAAAAACCTCATGTTGATCTAAAGGCGTTTATTCGTTGGCAGCTATTGAATGCAGGGTTAAAAGACGACAACATAGAAATATCACCTGATTGTACGGTTCATAATTCGAAATTTTACTCTTATCGAAGAGAACGGGATAGAGCAGGCAGAATGTTAGGACTTATAAAATTGAACGAATAAATAATCAGACCCACTTTGCGCATAAGTTATTCGCCCGGCTACGTAGCTCCACTGCCAACAGATCATATTTTCCCGATGAAAAAATTCTCGGGTCTGCACGACTATTTAATCAATAGCGGTTTATTTAAAAGTTCGGATATTGTAGAACCTTCGATGGTTGACTTTGCCAATCTTTATACGGTGCACACACAGCGATACGGCCATGGAGTTTGGACCGGAAATTTGACTAAAAAAGAGATTAGAAGAATGGGATTACCCTGGTCAAAAGGTTTGGCAATACGTTCAAGATTAGCTGTTCAGGGTACAATTAACACCGGTCTGATGGCATTACAAGATGGAATTGCAGGAAATTTGGCAGGAGGAACACATCATGCCATGCCAGATCACGGAGAGGGATTTTGTGTATACAATGACGTAGCTGTTGCTATCAAGGTTCTCAGGCAGTCTAAATGGGTAAATAAGGTATTGATTATTGATGTTGATGTTCATCAGGGAAATGGGAATGCAGCTTTTTTCCAAGAAGAACCAGAAGTTTATACATTCTCTATTCATGGTGAAAAAAACTACCCTTTTGTTAAACCACCTTCTGATCTGGATGTTGGCCTTCCTGATAAAACCGGAGATAAGTTGTATCTAAAAAAACTCTCTGAATCACTTGATAAAGTTTTTGATCAGTTCACACCTGATTTAGTGTTTTATCTAGCAGGAATTGACCCATTGGAAGAAGATCACTTTGGAAGACTTTCCCTGACCTTAAAGGGAATGGAGGAGAGGGAGCGAATAGTTATCGAAACAGTTACACAAAAAGAGATCCCCCTGGCACTATTGCTTTCCGGCGGTTATGCTCCAACAATACAAAAAACTGTTGAGGCGCATGCAATTATGTATAAGGTAGCTAAAGAAATTTCATCACCATACTTTCACTAAAGTTTCTCTATTTTTAACCCTATCAATAAATTAAGCCAGAATAGTTGCAGCAGAAAAAAATTGCGATTTTAGGTTCTACAGGCTCGATCGGTACTCAGGCAGTAGAGATCATAGATGCGAGACCTGAACTCTTTAAAGCCACCGTTTTAACGGCTCAACGGAGCTTTGAAACGCTGGCTCAACAGGTAAACACCCTCAGGCCAAATACAGCTGTTCTCTGTGATGAAACATATAAGAATGATTTTCTTGAGCTTCTGAAATTCAAGCCGCAAAATATACTATTTGGTAAAGATGCTTTAGAACAGGTAACGCAGGAAGGTGATTATGATCTGCTTCTGAACAGCCTGGTTGGTTTTTCCGGTTTTAATTCAACTTACACCGCATTAAAAAATGGTAAGAAAGTAGCTCTTGCTAATAAAGAGTCTCTGGTAGTGGGTGGTGAGCTTTTGAGTAAAATGGATGGATTTACTAAGGGTAATCTAATTCCTGTCGACTCCGAGCACTCCGCAATGCTGCAATCACTAATCGGCGAAAGAGTAAACTCAATTCAGAAAATTATCATCACGGCCAGTGGAGGCCCATTTAAGAGTTATACACCTGATCAACTAAAAAACGTCACTGTTGAAGACGCTTTAAAACATCCCAATTGGGAGATGGGATCAAAGATTACGGTAGATTCAGCTACAATGATGAACAAGGGTTTAGAAATAATTGAGGCCAAATGGCTTTTTAGTCTACCCATAGAGCAAATTGAACCGGTCGTGCATCCGCAAAGTATTATTCACTCCATTGTGGAATTTGTAGATGGTTCATCAAAAGCACAGTTGGGACCACCTGACATGAAAGTTCCCATTCTTTACGCTTTTACCTATCCCGATCGAATTGATTTTCCCAATAAGACGTTAGATTATTCTGAAACACTCTGTATGGAGTTTGAACCAGTAAATTATAACACATTCCCTTGCATTCAATTAGCCATTGACGCGGCGAAAGAGGAAGGGTTGGCACCTGCAATTTTGAATGCTGCAAATGAAATTGCCGTGGAGCGATTTTTGAACAATGAAATTCGTTATATTGACATCCCTAAAATAATTGAAAAGTCTTTAACTCGTATTCATAACAACAAGGTTATTACTCCGGAAACGTTATTAGATATTGATAAAGAAACTCGCGAGTTCGCGAAAGCATTATTACAGTAGATTTACATGGATTGGATTTTAAGTTTTTCGAATACTATACTCATTTTTATAGCAGCCATATTTATTTTGGTTACCATTCATGAGTTAGGTCATTTCATTGCAGCTAAAGTGTTTGGAATGCGAGTCAATAAATTTTCTATTGGCTTTCCTCCTAAAATATTTGGCTTTAAAAAAGGTGATACTGAATATGTTATAGGTGCTACTCCGCTGGGAGGATATGTTAGCATCGCCGGTATGATTGATGAGTCGATGGAGACAGAGTTTGTAGACGAGGAAATTAAACCGGACGAATTTAGGGCAAAACCGGTTTGGCAGCGAATGATCGTAATCACTGCCGGAGTAATTTTTAACGTTATTCTGGCTGTTGCAATCTACGCGGGAATTGCCCTGCATTATGGTGAAACGGTTATTCCCATTGATTCTATGGAAGGGGCATATGTCAGTGAAAGTTCTGTTGCCCATCAGATTGGCATGCAGACAGGAGACAGGCTTATTGGGGTGAACAATAAGGAAGTTCAGCATTTCCGACAGCTACTCAATCCATCTGAGCTTACCGGCCGAGATCTTACATTTTTAGTTGATCGCAATGGCGAGAAGGTCAACTTGCCTACACCACCCAATTTTCTCGATTTAGTTAGCAGAGATGGTTTTATCTCTCAGGAGCACTATTTGCCAAGTTCATTCTCGGCCGTACAGGAGGGTAGTCCCGCAGATCAAGCCGGTTTACAGGGCGGTGACCAAATAGTAGCCGTGGATGGTGAACCTGTAAGCTACTGGGTTCAGCTGGTCGAAAAAATACAATCTGCTGACTCTGCACTAACTTTAGATGTTGTTCGTAATGGCGATCGTTTTCAAGTTTCTCTGTCACCAGACCCCCAGACCGGTCAGATAGGGATTGCTTCGCCAAATCATGAAAATTCTTTTAGAATCGAACAGATAAACTATAATTTTGGCCAGGCCTTGGGAATGGGTGTTGAACGCTCAAATGATGCACTTTTTGGTATAGTGCAGGGCATTGGAAAAATGTTTTCGGGTGATATCTCAGTCCGAGAAAATTTGGGTGGGCCGGTTGCGATCGCTAATGTAACCAGAGAAGCTACAGATCGGGGCGGCTGGCTTGGATTCTGGAATATAACCGCATTTTTGAGTATTACACTCGCTATTATGAATATGCTGCCCATACCTGCACTAGACGGTGGTCACTTTATGTTCTTGGTTTATGAAGGGATTACCCGCCGGGAGCCATCACCCAAAGTCAGAATGGGGCTCCAACAACTTGGTTTTATATTACTTATCGGACTATTCATCCTCGTTACATTTAATGATATTTTACGCACATTCGGAGGCTAATTACTGATGCTTGCTAAAGAAGGATTTCCAACAATAATTGTTGTTTTTGGGTTCAGTTTACTTGTTATTTTCGCCATCTCTTATGCTCCTGCCTGGGTAGGGTTTATCGTTTATCCGATTTTAGCAGTTCTATGCGGATTGGTTCTTTACTTTTTCAGAGATCCGGATAGAATTACACCCGATGACGACTCGCTTATCATTTCTCCTGCAGATGGAAAGGTAGTACTTATACAGAGTGTAAAGGAAGATGAATATGTAGGTGAAGAGGTTACGCAGGTTAGTATATTTCTTTCTCCGCTTAATGTACATGTAAACCGTAATCCGCTATCGGGGAAACTGGAATATTTAAAATATTATCCGGGTAAATATTTGATGGCATGGGAAGATCATGCCTCTGAAATGAATGAAAGAGCTCATTTTGGAGTAAAGCACCCATCAGGTATGAAAATGATGTTTAAACAGATTACAGGATTTCTTGCACGTCGAATTGTTTATAACATCGAAGAAGGGGACAATTTGAAAGCAGGAGAGAGGTTTGGAATAATGAAGTTTGGATCTAGAATGGACCTTTTACTCCCCAAAAATGTTACGATAGATGTTAAAATTGGAGATAAAACGGTAGCAGGTGAGTCAATCATCGGTAAAATTCAATAGGCCATGAAATATCCCATCCAAAAACTAAGGTTCAAAAAGGGGACAAAGCGCAAAAGAAAAAAACTAAAACCTATTCCCAGAATAGTTGTGCCTAGTTTTTTTACACTGATGAACCTGTTTTGTGGATTTCTTTCAATCATACTGGTTGCTGACGGAAATTTGGTAGCAGGTGCATGGCTTATTGTGCTGGCAGGTTTATTTGATGCTTTAGATGGCTTTATGGCGAGGCTGGCTAACGCAACCAGTGAATTTGGCATGGAACTCGATTCAATAAGCGATGTAGTCTCTTTTGGCGTAGCACCGGGATTCCTGATTTACACATTTGCACTAAATGAACTCGCCATTATCGGAATTTTATTAAGCGCTTTACCTCCTTTGTGCGGCGCTATTCGATTGGCGCGTTATAATGTAGAATCAAAGTATTCAGAATCAGATTATTTCAGAGGATTGCCTATTCCCGCACAAGCTGTGATGTTTGCCGGGTTCTATCTCACTTTTCACAATAAGCTTTATCTTTTTGATGGATTTGAACAGGGAGTGATCGGTATACTTATACCCGTTGTAATACTTCTCTCTTTTCTGATGGTAAGCACCATACCATTCGACAAAATTCCCCGGTTCGATCGCGAATCCCTTAAAAAGTTCAAAGGAAGGCTTATTCTTTTAGCTGTCTATCTTGTACTGATTCTGATATTACATGGTATTGGACTTATAATTGTATTTTCATTTTTCATCCTGAAAGGGTTGATTCTGGGCCTCTATATATTTTGGAAACAGGCTTTCACAGATGATCCGGATCCGCTCGATAATGGAGTAAACTTCTAAGAAAGAAAGTTTAATTCACTTTTCCGATTTCATGATTTACAAATTTCTCAATTTTTTCCGCATTATCCTGAGTTAAAGGAATTACCCGACCGAAAAGTTGAGCCATGTAGAGCCAGTCTTCAGAATTTCCTTTTTTGAATCGCACACAACGGTCTTTTTTTGCAAAATCGTTATAGAGAGATTTATTCGGCATCTGATCTACTTTTAACTCTTTAATCTTCTTAAGGCGAAAGTCTTCCTCATAGACCAATCGATCTCTCACATAATAGGTTAGATAGAGCGTACCGTCATCAGAAGTAAACATTATTTCTACTTTTCCATCTTTCACTTTAAAAAGACTTAAAACCATAAGCGCAAAGAAAGAGAAAGAGATCAAGCGTAAGTAACCCTCCAGAAGTACTTCGTCGACCATTAAGTAGTAGGCAAATAAAACTATTGCAGCAATACCGCTAACCGTGGCAATCATAGGCCAAAAGCGGGAATATTTCTCTTCAATTTGTAAAGTCTGGCTCATGATAGTATTCTCTTTTTGATGATTTCCCCATCTGTGGTGTGATAGCAACTAAACAGATTTACGGTTAAACAAGAGTGAATAGGAAGGATGCTAACGCAGTTATCATTATCCACTATATTTGGATCAAATCCACTTAAAGTACCATGTTCCTGAGAAAGAGCGGAAAGCATCACTCCGTCTAAAGGTACTATCTCATTATTTTTCATTTTAAACGCCTGGCCATAATTTTTACTGCCGCTCTGCTCTACGTAATCTTTAGAAAAATGAACAGCTCCACCGTGAACAATAGCTTTACCACTGCTGATGTTTTGGCCAACGGGCACCCGTACATAAACTGCAATTTCGTTGGGTTCACAACTGCCAATACCAACCTGCATCCAATCATAAAACACCAGGTTACCCGGAGTGATTTCGTCAATTCCGTTAAAGTCTTCCAAAACAGTTGCAGAAGGAGTGTCTCCTAAAGAAGTTTTTGCCTCCGGATAGATCTTTTTTAATTCTCTCAATGCAGATACTGAATTACTGACTCTCTCTTTAATTTCAGATTTATTACGAGATTGGTAAGTACCTCCGTCATGGATATAAAAACCATGAAAATCAGAATGTTCTCCACTATTTATGGTATGGATCAGACTTTCAATTTTTTCTTTATCAGTAAATGATATTCCGCTGCGTCCGTAACCGGCGTCTATTTCTAGATATACCTTGAAATTTTTATTTAATTCACTGTTTAATAACGAAATATCTTCTTCATGATTCAAAAATAACCTGAGATGCACACTATTTTGAAGTTCTTTCAATCCATCTATCATTCCTCGGTAAAATGGAAACGCAATGGTAATATCATCCCAATCATCCTGAGCAAAATAATTAGCCATCTCAACAGAAGAAACTGTAATCCCGCTAACTCCAAGATCACGAAACCAACGTCCAATCTCGATAGATTGATGAGTTTTAAAATGTGGTCGAAAGGTTAAGTTGTTTTTTTCTGCCTTCGAAACAATTCGAGAGATGTTATTCTTACAACGATTTTTATCTATAAAGAGTAAAGGATAATGCGCCATCTGCTTTATTTAGAGCCTGGATTAATAATTATCGTAAAGTATATGCCGGTATAGTTTACTTATCAGTATTTACACTGAATTTAAGTCTAATAAGAATCGATTAAAATATTGAATGAATTACACGCTAAAAGGTCTTATTATTGAACCATCAAAAAAAGGAAAAACTTGCAAAAAAAGAACACTAAACTCATCATAGGCAGAATAGAGAAAATTGACTTTCCTGAATTCTCTATCTCTAATTTAGATGCAAAAATTGATACGGGTGCATATACTTCCAGTCTACACTGTCATCACATAGTACCTATAGATAAAAATGGAGAAGAGTGGGTTCAATTCATTGTGTTGGACCCTAATCATCCCGAATACGAGGAAAATCCATTTTCGTGTCCCCTTCATAAGGTTCGGAAAGTTAAGAGCTCTAACGGGCAAATTCAGGAAAGATATACCATTAAAAGAAAAGTCCGTTTTTTTGGTAAAATCCGAACTATAGAACTTACACTGACCGACAGATCTGAAATGAAATTCCCGGTATTATTAGGGCGTAAGTTTCTGACCAACAAGTTTTTAGTTGATGTATCTAAAAAATATTTAACACTTCAAGACCTATCATAACCCCATGCAAAAACCATCATATAAAATTGTAGTACTATCCCGAAACAGGTCACTCTATTCCACAAAGAGACTGATTGAAACCATTGAGAATAAGGGCCATGAAGCTGTTGTGCTGGATCATCTGAAGTGTGATATAGTCATTGAGCAGGATAAGCCGTCGATCTATTATAATGGTGAACGGATCAAAGATATTGATGCCGTTATTCCACGAATTGGCGCTTCTGTTACTTTTTACGGAGCAGCCGTAGTACGGCAGTTTGAAATGATGAGCATTCCAACTGCGGTAGAATCTCAGGCTTTAGTTCGCTCTCGCGATAAACTTAGGAGCCTTCAAATACTTGCAAGGTCTAATGTAGGTATGCCAAAAACTGTGTTTACAAATTACAGTAAAGAGGTAAAAAAAATCATAGACAGCGTTGGGGGCGCACCATTAATCGTAAAACTTCTTGAAGGAACACAGGGCTATGGTGTTGTGCTGGCTCCAACCAAAAAAGCTGCAGAGTCTATTATTGATGCGTTTCACAGTATGAAAGCCAGAGTTATCGTCCAGGAATTCATTGAAGAGGCAAAAGGTGCAGATATCCGTGCTTTTATAATCAATAATAAAGTTGTTGGCGCCATGAAGAGACAGGGTAAAGAGGGGGAATTCAGATCAAACCTACATCAAGGTGGAACGGGAGAATTAATTAAACTCTCCAAAGATGAAAGAAAAGTAGCTTTAACAGCTGCAAAAGCTATGGGATTGTCGGTTGCTGGTGTAGATATGCTGCAATCTGAACGAGGACCACTTGTACTGGAGGTAAATTCTTCGCCCGGACTTGAAGGTATTGAAAAAACAACAAATAAGGATATTGCTTCAGAAGTAATCAATTATGTAGTCGACCTCATAGAAAGTTCTAAACTTAAGAAGAATAAGAAGTTCAAATCCAATGCCTGATTATATTGAAATAAATGGAGAAAAAGTCGCAAGGGGAGAGGATAAACTAATCAACCTTTCTATTGCCAGATTACCCACATACACCAGTATTGACCTGCCGGTACGTGTAATAAGGGGTGAAAATCCCGGTCCTGTATTATTAATTTCAGGTGGTCTTCACGGTGATGAAATAAACGGTATTGAGATAGTAAGGCGATTACTGGTAAAGAATATTTTAAGGCCAGAAAACGGATCCGTGATAGCTATACCATTGATGAATGTTTACGGTTTTATACAGAATGTGCGTGGTGTTCCCGATGGTAAGGATATCAATCGCAGTTTTCCCGGCTCTAAAAGTGGGTCACTGGCAAATCTGGTTGCATATAACATAATGAATGAAATTATACCCATAATAGATTATGGCATCGATTTCCATACCGGTGGAGCCAGCAGAGCTAACTATCCTCAAATTCGTTGTACATTTGATGTACCTGAAAATATTGAACTTGCCAAAGTTTTTTCTCCACCTGTAATTTTACACTCTAAGCTGATTGAAAAATCGTTTAGAAAAGCCGCTCATAAGAAAGGTAAACAGATTCTGGTGTTCGAAACGGGTGAATCATTGCGAATAGACAATTCCGGCATTGAAGAGGCTATAAATGGGACGCAACGATTGATGAAACATTTGGGCATGATTAGAAACGCCCCCGAACCTCAAAAAACAGAGATCTTTGAAAAATCTAGCTGGGTAAGGGCTAAAATTGCCGGCTTGTTTCATCCAAAAGTTGATTTAGGAGATTCTATCAATAAAAGACAACTTTTAGGCCGAATAACAGACCCTTACGGAAATGAAACAGTAAAGGTAATCAGTAACTATTCAGGTAAAGTCATCGGATTAAACTATAATCCGGTTGTTCACAAAGGAGATGCAATTTTACACATCGCAAACAGAGCATAATCATGAAATCAGATTTATTATTCTATATAGTATCAGCAAGGAAGTGGTCAAGTTTAACAAGAGGCGGAAAATTCAAGCCGGATGAACTTATTGAAGAGAACAAAATCACGCTTTTACCTGCAGAAAAAGTAAATAGTTATTTAAACAGTAAGTATTCAGGTCGAAAAAATTTACTCTTATTGATAATTGATATCACAAGAATGGAGAAAAGACCGAAAAAACTGGATGACGCTTATGTAGTAGATGACGCCATTCCGGTAGATGCTATACTTGATAAGATTAGATTAGACAGTAATAAAGAAGGCGAATTTGATATACAAATTGATCAAAATTAAATAAGAGGTAAGAAAGCGTACCTTTTACTTAGCTTTAGAAATGGACTCTCTAAGAACATCATATGAGATCGGTTTTATCAGATAATCAACAAAGCCAAACTTTTCCGCTCTCTTTTTAAATTTACTATCAGAGTTCCCAGTGATATAAATGACCTGTATGTCATTTTCCTTTTTTAAAGTTTCTACTACTTGTATACCATCAATATCATCTTTTAGCTGAATGTCCATAAGAACCAGGTCAGGAGAGGATTCTAAAATTTTCTTGATAGCTTCAGATCCTTCGATTGCGGTGCCACATAAGTGATGCCCTAAACGGTCGATCATTTTTTTAAGCATCAATTGTAATACGTGATCGTCTTCGACAATAAAGATTTTCATACCGTAATTAAAATGAGATAATATTTTATGGATAAGGTAATAAAATAAATGAGATCCGTATAATTGTATATGCGTTATTTCGTATAATATATATTATGTAAAGTTAGGTTAAGTATTGGTGGAGCATAATAGTCCGATTCAAATCCCTCCCCCTTGTATACAATTAATAACAGACTCTTGCTCTGTTGAAATTTTTACAGACGTCCTAACCTTTGGTAAGTATTTGTTGAATAGCCTTGAAGTCAGGCATATTATCAGCATCTTCGAGAACCTCAGCGTAAACTACTTTTAAATCTTTATCAATTATAAATGCTGCTCTTTTTGATACACCCTTCATTCCGTAAAAGTCTTCGTACAGGACATCAAATTGAATAGAAACATCTCTGTTAAAATCGCTCAATAACGTAAAGTTCAGGTTATTGGCTTTTTTAAATTCTTTCAAAGTAAAAAAGCTATCTACACTGATACCAGCTACTTTTGCATTAAATGAGTTATACAGCTTCATATTATCCCTGGTAATACATAGTTCTTCCGTACATGTGCTGGAAAAAGCTAACGGAAAAAAAAATAATACCACTTTACCACCGCTTGTAAGTTCTTTTAAGCTCACCTCCTCCCCATTAGTATTCTGTAAGGTAAAGTTCTCAACTGTTTCCCCTTTACTGATACTCATATCTGTTTACATTCGTGTTATGATTGAAGAAATTTGTAATAGTAAAACTGATTAAGCCAATGCCAATTGCTGTTAATGATTTCCATAGCCAAAACCCAATCTGTATGGGTTCTTCAAACCAATAAAGTACCCCAGCAGCTACAAAAAGCACCACAGCTAAAACTGTAAGCAATAGAGTTCTCTTTTCTTCGAATTGACTCATTAAAAGGAGAACAAGTGACAGTAACGCCGCAATTTGTAGAAGCTGAAGAACTAAATAAATAATTGAATCATTACCTATTATCAGTGGATACAGCATCGGTATTAAGAAAGGAAAAAATGCTATTACATAGGGATAGCGTGAAAAGTCTGGCTTCAATTTTCTAACTGTAATCAGAAGTATGGTCAGAATAATTGAAAATATAGATAGATTTAGAACATCAGATACTATCCAGGAGTAATCGTAAGACAGAAACTTATTGATTTGAAATAAAATGATCGAAACTAATACCAACAGGCATAAATTCTTTACATCTTGATGTTTGCTTTTTAAAGCGCTGAAAATGTATGTAGCACCAAGTGCTGATGTTAAGATGATTAATATTTCACTCCAAACCATTCATATCAATTATTTTGACGGTTTTTTGCTTTTGCATTGATCTCTTTTTGAGCCATCTTTTCATTCTGATATATCAAAATCAGATCTGCGATTTCTTTCAGATGCATTCTCTCTTGCCTTACCATCCCCTGTACAAATTCATAAAGCGTAATAATTCGACCTGAAATACCTTTAACACCTTTTTCCCAATCTATTAAAGGAATTTTATTGATTACATTAAGCAGAGCTGCTCGATGCTTTGCAATCTTTCTAAGAGTTTTCTGTACATCTTTTTCTACATCCTCGAGTTCAAAAGTATCTTCATAACTCTCATAATCTGAAAGGTCTAAAAGCCTGTTTTCAGAAAAGATCTGCTCTATTATAGGTCGATAATATTTTGTTTGAGCATGATCAATAAGTTTAAGGGTAGAATATATTGATCGACCTTCAGGAGGATTTTCTGAGTGAGGTACACGATCAATTACGTACTGGAGAGCTTCCGCCTCGTCAGCCAAATAGCTTACATCATCAATTAATTGCTCTAGTTGTTCCTGAGTTACCTCTTGATCCGTCATCATATCTGAAGGCTATGAAGACCAGAGTTTTGAAGCTTCGGTAGCATCATTTTTCTTTTGTTGTTCGAGCATATCAACTAAAGAGAGCCCGGTATTCCAATCTGTATCTCTATCTCTTACCGAGTGTATATTGTTTTCTTCCTGAAAGTCCCAGAACTGGCCAAATTGCCTATTTTTATAGTTTTTCAAAAACTCTAATCGGTCCTCGAGGTCTTCCTTAGCAACTAATAGTCTCTCTTTATCATATATCGCATCTTCTCGGGAATCGAATACGATGTCGTAATCTTTGCTCATTACAATCGCCTCTTCAGGGCAAACCTCTTCGCAATATCCACAATAAATACATCGCAACATGTTAATCTCAAAAAAGTTGGGATAGCGCTCTTTTGGATCATCAGAATCTTCATTTGCTTGCATACTGATAGCTAATGGCGGACAGGCTCTTGCACAAAGCCCACAAGCAACGCAACGCTCTTTACCGTTGTCTTCAACCAACACAGGTCGCCCACGAAATGACGCCGGCGGATCCCACTTCTCTTCCGGATATTTCATAGTAAAAGTAGGTGCAAACATCTGCTTAAATGAATACTTCAAGCCTTTTAAAATCTCAGGGATATAAAGTCTTTCCATGAAAGAAAGTTTACGTTCCCGCTGAAAATCTTCGCTTATTGGGTTAGCAGCCGGTTTATCAAGATTTTTTTGCATTCTGATGCGCTTTTGAAAAGATTTCTGATACAAATTTTGAAATGAAAATAAGCCTTTAAACCATCGAGTTCAAAGATAATTCAATAAATATAAGAGTTATTTTTGTCGGAACACCATTGTAATCGGTACTCCCACAAAACCGTACTCTTCACGTAATTTACTCTCTATAAAACGCCGATAATTAGGCGGTAATTCCTGAGGATTATTCATAAAGAATTTAAACACAGGGGGATTACTTTTTACCTGAACCGCATACTGAATTTTAAGTTTTCGTCCGCGTTTTATTGGAAGTGCCCTTTCTTTCAACATATCTCCTATAAAATTGTTCAGTTCGGGAGTTGGAATCTCCTTTCTCCGTTCCTGAATAACTTTTTCTGCGGTAGATATTACTTTTTCTATACGTTGACCGGTGAGAGCAGAAATAGATATTATAGGTACATACTTCATTGTCGGCACTTTATCGTAGATATAAGTATGAAACTCTTTTAATAAATTTGTGTCTTTTTCTGGCACTATATCCCACTTGTTGAGCGCGATAACTATTCCTTTATTGAAATTTTCAGCCTCACGCAGAATTCGTTTATCCTGATCATCAAACCCCTGATTTGCATCAAGCATTAAAACAACTACATCTGCTTCTTTGATAGCCCTATTTGAGCGGACTGTACTGTAGAATTCAACATTTTCTTTTACTTTCGCTTTTTTCCGTAGTCCGGCAGTATCAACTATAATGTAATTCTTTCCTTCATACTCCAACTGGCTGTTGATGGAATCGCGCGTTGTTCCGGGAATATCAGTAACAAGACAGCGATCACTTTTTAAAAGCGCATTCATCAGACTGCTTTTTCCGACGTTTGGACGACCTACAAAAGCAATTTTAGGAAATTTAGGCTCATCTATATCGTTTTTTTCAGTCGGTAATTTTTCAACCACTTTATCCAATAGATCTCCGGTTCCTGTACCACTAATGGCAGATACTGGGTAAATCTCATCAAACCCAAGACTGTAGAACTCAACTGCCTCCATTGTCTTTTGTTCATTATCAGCTTTGTTAACAACAAGAAAAACTGGTGTTTCCTGTTTTCGGAGCATGTTTGCGACAGACTGGTCAAGTGAACTAATTCCGCTCTCTGTGTCAACAACGAACAGAATTACATCCGACTCATCTATAGCCATGTGTACCTGTTCTCTAATACCCGCTGTAATTACATCCTCTTCATTCGGCAGATACCCGCCAGTGTCTACAACCGTGAAATTACGGCCATTCCAAAAGCTTTCTCCATAGTGTCTGTCTCTGGTTACACCATAATCATCATGGACGATTGCTTTTCTTCTCCCGATCAGTCGGTTAAATAGTGTAGATTTTCCTACATTGGGTCTGCCAACGATTGATACTGTTGGATTCATATTCCTTATTTATTGTTTATTTTAGAAGATCGAAAGTTAATGATTTTTATTGTAAGCTAATGCTTGAAACTTTATACAACTATTTTGGTTTTGTCGGATCGCTGGCCGTTTCGTTTCTGGCTTTTTTATTTTTTGTATTCTGGATGGCCGGTGTAGCAGGAATCTGCTCTCTGGAAAGGCCAAAACACAGGCAAATAATATTCTTTTCCTTAGCAATATTTGTTCCTGTCTATCCTGTATTGTGGCTAATTGCCGACATGATAAAACAGAGAAAGCAGCTTAAAAAGCTTTAATTGTTTAACTGTTTACTCTCCCCTTCAATTTGATGCTGTGCTTCGTTCTCTTCAACAAGTAACCAGGGTTCAATTAAATCATCAGAAATATCTTCAATAAATCTGGATGGATTTGAAAAATAATCTCCATATCGGCTTTGAAAAAGTGCGGGGTAAGTGATGAAGAGCTGTTCTTTTGCACGGGTTACAGCTACATAAAGCAGCCTTACTTCCTCATCTAACTGTTCTTCATCTTCCAGGGAATAACCAGAAGGAATGATACCGTCCAGGCACTGTATAAGAAAAACTGTTCCCCATTCCAGGCCTTTAGCCGAGTGAATAGTGCTTAATGTCAATGGACTCTCATCCTTCCGTGAAGCTTCAGTTTCAATAGCTGTGGCTTCAATCGGATCTAAAGCAATCTCTTCTATCATCTTTTCGAGAGAGCGATATGTTCCCGAAATATCCACAAAGGTTTCCAGATCTTTCATCCGTTTTGGGTGATCATCGAATCTCTTTTTACAAAATACGGAATAGTAATCAACAACAGCTTGAAGCTGTTCGGGAACTGATCCGGATAGCTGTTTAAGCTTAGTAAACAGATCACCCAAAGCTTTAAGCTGAGATAGATAGCGTTCACTTATATTGGGAGCATTCTGGGGTCTGAAGGGATCTCCGGTTTGATTAGCCCATGAGAATAGATCTTCTGCCGTTTTAGGACCAATTCCATCGATTAGCATAAGTATCCGATTCCAGGAAATAGAATCTTTCGGGTTCAGCAATACCCGTAAATGTGCAATTACATCTTTAACATGAGCTGCTTCAGTAAATTTTTGGCCGCCATATTTGATATATGGAATCTCTTTTTTATTCAGCATTACCTCCAAGTCAAACGAATCCCTCCCATTTCTAAACAGCACGGCTATATCACTTAGCTCATTTCCCTGCTCTCTCAGATTTAAAATCATTTGAGTTAAAAAACGACTCTGATCATTCATATTGGCAGCTTTGACCAGTCCGGGCAGATCGCCTTTTTCATTTTTTGTGAATAGTTTCTTATCAAATTTCTCCCGTGCTTCCTCCAGAACCCGGTTTGCAACATCCAGAATTCTTTGAGTTGACCGGTAATTCTCCTCAAGCTTAATAATTTTTGTCTCCTCAAATAGATCCGGAAACCGCATCATATTTTTATGATCAGCTCC
This sequence comes from uncultured Rhodohalobacter sp., assembly GCA_964535495.1. Taxonomy (GTDB): domain Bacteria; phylum Bacteroidota; class Rhodothermia; order Balneolales; family Balneolaceae; genus Rhodohalobacter. The sequence continues at coordinate 11,366 of CAZHUP010000013.1, read as the reverse complement.
ACGAAATGAATAGATACTTTGTGCGTCATCTCCAACAGCCATAACATTATTATGATAGCTGCTTAACAGTTGGGTTAATTCTGCCTGAAGTGCGTTGGTATCCTGATACTCATCAACCATTACATGTCGATTTTTTGAAGCGATCTGATTTCTTATTTCATCACTATTAAGTAACAGATCACGGGCTTTAACAAGTAGATCATCAAAATCCATCACATAGTTTAACTCTTTATACTCCTTATAATTAGAGTTTAGCTCTTCTATTTTTTCTATGTGTGATGTGAATTGAGGATACTCACTTTCAATTATGTCTCTAATAGATTGCTGCTTATTAATAGAACTGCTAATAATAGAGTAAAGTGTTGACTTCTTTGGGAATCGCTTCTTTTCCTTTGGGATGTCTATTCTGCTGCGAACCAAATTAATAGCATCCATCGCATCAGACGCATCAATTATGGTAAAGTTCTCAGGGTACCCAAATTTTTCTGCATTTTGATGCAGTAGCTTACTGCAGTAGTGATGAAACGTTCCACCCTCTACCCTTTGGCATCTCTCATCCAGAATATGACTAGCACGACGTAGCATTTCGTGAGCAGATCTTCTTGTGAATGTCAAAAGTAGTATTTCGGATGGGTCCGTTCCGCTCTCAACAAGCCTTGCCACGCGGTATATCAAGGTTCGTGTTTTTCCGGTGCCCGCTCCGGCTACAAGGAGTACGGGCCCGTTATCGTGGAATACAGCTTCCAGCTGAGCCTTATTTAATAAGTTTTCATACTCAATTGTGTAGTCAGCCGGAGATAAATCATCTTTAGAGAGGACAAACTTTTTCATGCCTCGAAACTACAAAATGTTTTTATATGTAAAAAATATGTTAACTCCCTTTTAGACGGACTAATTGATCAACCTGCAGCACAAATTAACTTGAAGGCCTATCAGATTAGGAAGGTTTTACGACTAGGTTGATGATTCTGCCCGGTACAAATATCTCTTTTACGATAGTAGAGCCATCAAGATATTTTTGAATTTTCTCTTGCTGTTTAGCCAGTCCAATAACAAACTCCTTATCTTTAGCTTTATCAGCAGGAACCTGGATCTGTTCTCTAACTTTACCGTTGATCTGAACCGGATACTCAATAGTATCGCTCTTCAGGTATTCCTCTTTAAGCTCAGGCCAATCTTCATAAGCCAGACTCTCTTCATACCCCAATCTACTCCATAGTTCTTCTGCCACATGAGGAGCAAATGGCGCAAGCAGCAAAAGATAGGCTTCCGCAATTTCTTTTGGTACAGAACTCCACTGGTTTGCTTCATTCACAAAAATCATCAATGCAGATATAGCCGTATTAAACCGCATATTTTCTACATCTTCGGTGACTTTCTTTATCGCTTCGTGAAGGACTTTAAGCTGATCCCGATTAGGTTCTGTGTCTGTTACATTAAGCTTTTCTTCGTCACCATCACCAAGGAAAAGTCTCCAGGAACGGTTTAAAAAACGATTTACACCTTCCACACCCTTCGTACTCCACGGTTTCACCTGTTCCAAAGGTCCCATAAACATCTCATAAAGGCGCAGTGAATCTGCTCCATACTGTTCCACAACATCATCAGGATTGATGACATTTCCCCGTGATTTAGACATTTTATGAGCCCGGGCCTCTACCGTAATCTCAGTTCCCTTCATTACAAATCGATCGCCCTTCTTTTCTACGTCAGTTTCTGAGAGAGGCACTCTCTGCACATTTTCTAAATCTTCTGCTTCATCAGCAGAAATCATTTTTCCATCTTTTTCAAATGCAGTGTACTCCATTTCGCCAAGAATCATACCCTGGTGAACAAGCTTTTGAAATGGCTCTTTTGTACTTACAACTCCACAATCGAACAAAACTTTGTGCCAGAACCGTGCATATAGAAGATGTAATACTGAGTGTTCAGCGCCTCCAACATAGAGATCAACGGGCATCCAGTATTTCTCCTCATCAGGTTCTACCGGCCCACCATCAAATTCCGGACTGATATACCTAAGATAGTACCAGCAAGAACCCGCCCACTGGGGCATGGTGTTCGTTTCACGAATTGCTTCTTTTCCTGTTTCAGGATCAGTAGTTTTAATCCACTCTTCAGCTCTTGCCAAAGGTGGTTCTCCAGATTTTGTGGGCTGGAAATCATCTACTTCGGGCAGCGTTACCGGTAGCTCTGATTCAGGAAGTGGTTTTGGTTTTCCATCAACGTGGATAATTGGAAACGGTTCACCCCAATATCTTTGACGGGAGAAAAGCCAGTCACGCAATTTAAAGTTGACACTTTTCTTACCAACGCCATTATCTTCGAGCCATTCCGTTATTTTCTCTTTTGCTTCGGCAATCTGTAAACCATTCAGAAAATCGCTGTTAATAGCCGGTCCATCTTCCGTATATGCTTTTCCTTCAAAACCTTCAGGTGGCTGAACCGTCCGAACAATCGGTAAATCAAACTTTTCAGCAAATTCCCAATCTCTTTCATCTTGCCCCGGAACAGCCATGATTGCACCGGTTCCATAATGTGCCAATACATAATCAGCTACCCAAATTGGAATCTCTTTCCCATTCACAGGGTTTATGGCATAGGCTCCGGTAAACACACCCGTCTTATTCTTTACTTCCTGCCGCTCCAAATCTGATTTATGACCGGCTTTTTCTACATAAACCTCAACTTCCGGACGCTGCTCTTTAGTTGTAATATTTTTTACAAGGTGATGCTCTGGAGCAACTACCATGTAAGTTGCACCGAAAAGAGTATCCGGACGCGTTGTAAAAACTCTCAGCTTATCATCATAATCCTTAATTTGAAAATCCAGCTCTGCGCCTATGGATTTCCCAATCCAGTTTCGCTGCATCTCTTTCGTTGAGTCTGGCCACTCGAGATCATCCAGGTCTTCCAATAGACGATCTGCATATTCGGTAATTTTTAGCACCCATTGACGCATCGGTTTTCTAACAACTGGGTATCCACCAACCTCACTCTTACCGTCAATCACCTCTTCATTAGCAAGAACGGTTCCAAGCTCAGGACACCAGTTTACCGGTACCTCATCTTCGTATGCCAACCCTTTATTGTATAGCTGCAGAAAAATCCACTGAGTCCATTTATAATAATCAGGGTCCGTTGTGTTTACTTCTCTATCCCAGTCGTACGAAAAGCCGAGCATCTGAAGCTGTTCCCTGAACCGGTTGATATTCTTCTCGGTAGTGTCTCGTGGATGTGTACCAGTTTTTACCGCATACTGTTCAGCAGGAAGCCCAAATGCATCCCAACCAATTGGGTGTAACACATTGAAGCCCTTCATTCTTTTATATCTTGCTAGAATATCTGTAGCTGTATATCCTTCGGGATGACCAACATGCAAACCGGATCCGCTTGGATACGGAAACATATCCAGGATATAGTACTTTGGTTTGTCGTGATCTTCGGGCGTTTTAAATGTTTTATTTTCCAGCCAATATTTTTGCCATCGGGTCTCAACTTTTGAAGGATCGTACGAACTCATTAATTCTGTAAGATTACGTTAATTTGATCTGTGAAATCGATTTATCAATAGCTAGCAAAGATAAAGAAATAATAGATCAGGGTCACCTCTATCTCTTGCTTAGATTCAGATCTATTACTCTTTAAAACGATTGAGGATATCTTGATATGAATCGATTCGTCTATCTCTGAAAAACGGCCAGGTTTGGCGCTGTTTTTCTATGGCTGAAAGGTCAATATCTACAGTCAAAATTTCTTCCATCTCACCAGCCTGAGCAATAATTTGACCAAAGGGTCCGGCTACAAATGAGTTGCCCCAAAATTTTGTACCCGATTCCACTCCAACTCTATTGATTCCGGCAACAAAACATCCATTAGCAATGGCATGACTTCGCTGAATAGTGAGCCAGGCATCCATAAACTCTTTTTTATCAGTATCACTCTCTTCAGGGAGTGTTCCAATTGCGGTTGGATATACTAAAATTTCAGCTCCGTCCAATGCTGCCAGACGCGCAGCTTCAGGAAACCATTGATCCCAGCATATCAGGGTTCCAATTTTTCCGGACGATGTTTCAAAAACTTTAAACCCCTTATCTCCTGGCGTGAAGTAGTACTTTTCGTAAAATCCCGGATCATCAGGTATATGCATTTTTCGGTACGTTCCCAATATTGTTCCATCCTTTTCAAAGACCACCATGCTATTGAAATAAATCCCGGGCGCTCTCTTTTCGAACATTGGGAGTAAAAGTACGATTTCAAGTTCAGCAGCCAAGCTACTAAACCGGTTGGTAATCGGGCCCGGAATAGGTTCAGCCCAGTCGAAATAAATTTGATCAATTTCGCGGCAAAAATAAGTAGTATGAAACAGCTCCTGCAGGGCTACAACATCGGCTCCATTCGCAGCTGATTTCCTGATCAACAATTCGGCTTTTTCTATGTTCTCTTCCGGATTCGGGCTACAGCTGTTTTGTATTGCTGAAAATTTCAAGTGTTCAGAAATGTTTTAAAAATTACCTTTATATCTGTTTAAAAATGAATGTAAGGAAATAGATTGTAATACTCATTTAAGTTCAATTCAGCATTTGTAATAAATAGCTTTTGAAAGCGCTTTTCCCTTCTAAAAACGAGGGGAAAGCCATACCTTATAAAAACCATAACATAATAGCTGCTAAATCAAAATCATCAGTAGTATTACTATAGCTGGATACTTCTGATATAACAGGCAGACCGCTAACTGATTTTACCTGAACTAAATTTTAAAGTAAAAGCATCAAAATGAAAATCGATTACAAAAATCAGCCTAAAAGTAAAACCGGGCTTGATTATCTTGGATTGAAGAACACCGATAACGCACTTTGGAACCTGAACCCTTCTGAGCTTTATGAGCAAGCGTTAAATAATGGAGAGGCAAAATTAACAGATAAAATGGTTCTTTTGGTTCAAACCGGAAAATTTACCGGCAGATCACCAAAAGACAAATTTCTGATTGATCAGCCTTCCATCAAAGATGACATTGATTGGGGACCAATCAATCAGCCTATTTCTGAAGATGTATTTGATAATCTGCACAAAAAAGTAATCGACTACTTAGACGGTAAAAAACTTTATGTAAAAGATCTGTATGCCGGTGCTGACCCTTCATACAGATTAAATGTACGCGTTGTGAGTGAAGCTGCTTACCACGGGCTTTTTGCGCACAATATGTTTATCAACCCATCTGATGAAGAGTTGAAGACACACGAACCCGAATTTACGGTACTTGCTGCACCAAACTTTGAAGCAGATCCGGAGCTTGATGGGACTAGATCGAGTACTTTTATTCTCTGTAATTTTGAGAAGAAGATCATTTTAATTGGCGGTACACTTTACTCAGGCGAGGTTAAGAAAGGTATCTTTGCCGTTATGAATTATCTCTTGCCAAAGAAGAATGTGATGGCAATGCACTGCTCGGCCAATATGGATGATAATGGTAAAACAGCCGTGTTTTTTGGACTTTCCGGCACAGGTAAAACAACACTTTCTGCAGATGCCAGCAAAACCCTCATCGGAGACGATGAACACGGTTGGAGTGACGATGGTATTTTCAATATTGAAGGTGGTTGCTACGCAAAAACAATCCACCTCTCCCCTGAGAATGAGCCTGAAATTTATCAAACAACACAAATGCCGGGAACTATTCTGGAAAATGTAGTACTGGATAAGAACAGAGTCCCGGATTTTGATGATGACAGTTTAACTCAAAATACTCGCTGCGCTTATCCTATTGATTACATTCCAAATGCCAGTGAAACTGGACGTGGCGGACATCCCAAGAATGTAATTTTCCTCACAGCCGATGCTTTTGGTGTACTCCCTCCTATTTCTAAGCTGACACCTGAACAGGCAATGTATCACTTTATCAGTGGGTACACGGCTAAAGTGGCAGGAACTGAACGTGGAGTCACTGAACCGCAGGCTACTTTTTCCGCATGTTTCGGTGCTCCATTCATGCCACTCCATCCAACCGTATATGCCGAATTACTCGCACAGAAGATTAGAGATCATAATTCCAATGTATGGCTGGTAAACACCGGATGGACAGGTGGAATGTACGGCGTTGGTAAAAGAATGAAGCTGTCTCACACACGTAAAATGCTGAATGAAGCATTGGAAGGCAATTTAGATGATGTTGAGTTTATAACTGAACCAATATTTGGGCTTCAAATTCCTACATCTGTAGAAGGTGTACCGGATAAAGTACTTCAGCCAAAATTAACATGGGCAGACAAGAACGCATATGATAAAAAAGCTTCTGAATTAGCCAATATGTTCAAAGAAAACTTTAAAAAGTTTACTGATCAGGCTAGCAAAGCCCTCATTGAAGCAGGCCCAAACATCTAATTAATTTGGCATCTACATTTTCCAAGCCCGGCTTGTTAAAGCAAGTCGGGTTTTTTATTTCTATACATTTCAGTTTCCTCTATGTATATCTTAACAGATTACTTTTAGTGAGCGATGAATATCCTTACATTTAGATCTTGTAAAATTGAATTATAGCTTTAATTGAATGAGTGTAAATCAAATTCCAGATTTCAATAAAACAGTACCAATCGACAAGGTTGGCGTAGAAGAGCGCGTAAGCAGACTCAACAAGCGCAGCATTAAGAAAGAGTCCAAAATGCAGGCTTTGAAACTTGCATTGAGCATGATAGATCTTACTACACTTGAAGGAAAAGATTCTGAAGGAAAAGTAGTTCAAATGTGCCGTAAAGCCCGAACGCCTTATACTCCAATGCCTGATTTACCTTCTGTAGCTGCCGTATGCGTCTACCCAAGTATGGTTAAGACAGCTAAGAATGCTTTAAAAGGAACAGAAATCAATGTTGCCAGTGTTGCCACAGCCTTCCCCAGCGGAATGGCTCCACTCCAGGTTAAATTGGACGACACAAAGTATGCCGTTGATGCCGGTGCTGATGAAATTGATATGGTAATATCTCGCGGAGAGTTTTTAAAAGGGAATTATAGTTTCATTTTTGATGAGATTGCAGCCATTAAAGAAGCCTGTGGAAATGCTCATTTAAAAGTAATTCTTGAAACCGGAGAATTAGAAACCTACGAAAACGTCCGGAAAGCCAGCGACATTGCTATGTATGCAGGAGCTGACTTTATCAAAACATCAACGGGTAAAATTTCACCCGCGGCAACCCAGCCTGTTACGTTAGTAATGCTTGAAGCAATTCGGGATTACTACCAAAACACAGGAATAATGATAGGAATGAAACCGGCAGGTGGTATACGAAAGGCGAAACAAGCTTTACAGTACCTGGTTCTGGTTAAAGAAACACTCGGTGCTGCATGGTTATCCCCCGAATGGTTTCGATTTGGTGCAAGCTCTTTAACGAATGATTTGCTGATGCAAATCGTAAAACAAGAGACCGGCATTTATCAAAGCTCCTACTATTTTTCTAATGATTAATTACTGTATAGCATACTTTTACACGATTTATCTATTTTTTATTTAAACTATTTTTATAAGCTATGTCTCAATCAACTAAAGAGAAAACACAGAACGGAAAGGTAAAACCGACTTCTCCTAATTCTGATTTGAAACTGGATTTCGACTCTTTTTGGTCTTACAGCGATGCACCTGAAAGTAGCGATCATATTAAATTTGAGGAGAAATATAATCTCTTTATAAACGGTCAATTTGTTGAGGGTAAAAAAGGCCGGACGATGACGACAATCAATCCGGCTACAGAAGAGGTTTTAGCTGAGTTCACCGAGGCAACCTCCGAAGATATAGATCTGGCCGTTAAATCTGCTCGCAAGGCTTACACAAAAACCTGGAGCAAACTTTCCGGAAAAGAGAGGGGTAAGTATATCTATCGCCTTGCCAGAATGATTCAGGAGCACGCGAAAGATCTTGCAATTATTGAATCTTTAGACGGGGGCAAACCTATCCGGGAATCCAGAGATGTAGATGTACCTCTCGCCGCAGCTTATTTCTTTTACTACGCAGGGTGGGCAGATAAACTAGATTATGCTTTTCCCGGACGAAAAGCAGAACCCGTTGGAGTTTGTGGTCAGATCATCCCCTGGAACTTTCCACTTCTAATGTTATCGTGGAAAATTGCACCTGCCCTGGCTGCCGGGAACACCGTTGTTCTAAAACCCGCTGAGACCACGCCTCTTACAGCACTTAAATTTGCTGAAATTTGCCAAGAAGCCGGATTACCGGAAGGTGTGGTTAATATTGTAACGGGAGCGGGCCAGACCGGTGCAGCTATTGTAGATCATCCTGATGTGGACAAGATTGCATTTACCGGATCAACAGAGGTAGGAAAAATCATTCAGAAATCGTTGGCAGGAACGAAGAAGAAATTTACTCTTGAGCTGGGTGGCAAAGGAGCAAACATTATATTTGAAGATGCCCCTTTGGAACAGGCTGTTGAAGGAATTATCAACTCCATTTTCTTTAATCAAGGTCATGTGTGCTGTGCAGGTTCTCGTCTTCTTGTTCAGGAAGGAATTGCAGAGAAGCTGATCAATAAATTGAAGCAGCGGATGGAAACTTTAATAGTAGGTGATCCATTAGACAAGAACACCGATATCGGCGCCATTAACTCCAAAATGCAGTACGATAAAATCAACGAGTATCTTGAAATTGGAGTCAATGAAGGAGCATCAATCCATCAAAGCAGTGCTGATCTTCCGGAGAATGGATACTTCTGTAAACCGACCATTTTTACAGATGTAGCACAGAGTAACCGCATTGTTCAGGAAGAGATCTTTGGTCCGGTACTGACTATCCAAACCTTCAGAACGCCCGATGAGGCTGTCGAAAAGGCAAACAATACTCCCTTTGGGCTCGCCGGTGGAGTTTGGACCGATAAAGGATCCAAAATTTTCAATATCAGTCAAAAAGTACGCTCAGGAGTAGTTTGGGCCAACACTTATAACAAATTTGACCCAACTTCTCCTTTTGGTGGATATAAGGAGAGCGGTATGGGCAGGGAAGGCGGTTTACATGGCCTCTACCCTTACGTTAATCTGAAATAATTTAAATTAACTATTTCCATGTCTGACAGAATTGAAGTTTTGAAAACGTATAAGACATATGTTGGTGGAAAATTTCCCAGAAGTGAATCCGGAAAAACCTACCCAATTAAAAACTCGTCGGGAAAAGTGATTGCTAATGCATGCCGCTGCACGCGGAAGGACGTGCGTGATGCTATGTTGCCAGCCAGATCCGCTTTTGATGACTGGAGCAACCGCTCAGGTTATAACCGCGGACAAATACTTTATCGCATTGCTGAAATGCTTGAGGGGCGCAAAGATCAATTTATCAAGGAGCTGGAGCTTGGCGGCATGAAAACCAAAGCAGCTGCAGAAGAGGTAAATTTATCTATTGATAGATTGGTCTACTATGCGGGTTGGACTGATAAATATCCACAGGTATTTGGTTCAATAAATCCAGTTGCCAGTCAGCATTTCAATTTCACTTCGCCAGAACCTACAGGAGTTGTAGCTATTATCAGCACAGACGAGTCACCACTTCTGTCTATTGTATCACAAATGGCCCCTGTCATTGCAGGTGGAAATAGCTGCGTAATTTTGGCTTCGGAAACGAACCCATTGGTTGTAGTAAGCTTCGGAGAAGTATTAAATTCTTCTGATGTCCCCGCAGGTGTTGTAAACATGCTAACAGGTTATCGCGACGAAATGTTGGACCACCTGACAAAACATATGGATGTGAACGCCGTTTATAACTCAATCGATGACCAGGAAACCAGGAAACTTATTGACCTGAATGCATCTATAAGCGTTAAACGAGTTCTTCACTATCCTGTTGAAAACTGGAGTGATACCAAACACGAAAATCCATACCTGATTATGGAATTTCAGGAAAGCAAAACAACCTGGCACCCATCCGGTGTATAGCAAAATCATGAAAAAACTGATCTTAAGTTTTATTTTATTTCCACTTTTACTGAGCTGTTCGACTACCGAAACTGTTACGGAAGATGATGATCGTACCACCAGAGAACGTTCTCCCTATCTTGAAATTTCTGATGAGGCTTTGGAGGAATTTGTATTTGATGAGCTCGATGAGTTTGAACGCACACTCTACCTTAATAGAACGCAACTTATAGATCGCTTTGCTACAATTCAACATGATATGCCGGAGCTTTTTACAAGAGAAGTTGCTGTTGATGAACAAGAAACAGATCAATTTGCCGGTTATCGAGTTCAAATACTTTCTACAAGGGATGTTGTACATGCAGATACAACTCGTGACAATTTTGTTGCATGGGCCGATACAACAATGGGAGATTACAAACCTAATGCGTATGTCCACTTTCGCCAGCCCTTCTATCGGGTACGGACAGGTGACTTCCAAAGTAGAGAGCAGGCCATTGAATTTTCGCGGTTAATCAAACAGGAATACCCTGAAGCCTGGATTGTTCACGACAGGATTGAACCTAATTACGCCCCTTCCGATACAACTAAATTTTACTTCAGAGAAATCATCGAAGAGGACGATTCAGAAACGGAATTAAACACTATAGAAAACAATCGGCTATAAAGCTCACTTGAGGGTTATTCCATTGAAACTTTCAGTCTTATACGTTAAACCTGAATAGCATTACATCCCCGTCTTTCACAATATACTCTTTTCCTTCTTGTCTCATCTTACCGGCTTCCTTAGCCGCTTTTTCGGAACCTAATTCTGTATAATCATCATAGGAAATAGTTTCTGCGCGGATAAATCCTTTCTCAAAATCTGTATGAATCACTCCTGCTGCTTGTGGTGCTTTGGTTCCCTTTGTTATGGTCCAGGCACGAACCTCTTTAGGACCCGCAGTAAAGTAGGTAATAAGGCCAAGATTCTTGTAAGCAGCCTGAATCAACCGATCTAACCCGGCAGAATCTACACCAAGTTCTTCGAGAAACATCTCTTTTTCCGATTCATCCAGTTCTGCAATTTCTGCCTCAATTTTCGCACAAAACGTCACTATCTCATCATCAAATTGATCAGCTATTTTTCGTACGGTTTCTACATACTCATTTCCGGTGTTTAACTCATCTTCCCCGACATTACATGCATAGAGTACCGGCTTATCTGATAGTAGAAAAAGATCTCTGAACGCTTGTTTCTCATCGCTATCTGCTTCAAACGTTCGTGCACTATTTCCATCACCTAAATGATCAACTAATTTTTGAACGATCTCTAAATCTGCTTGAATCTTTTTATCACCGCTTTTAGACTCTTTTTTCAATTTATCCAGGCGCTTTTCTACAGACTCCAGATCTTTCAAAATTAACTCATCTTCAATGATATGTATATCGCGCTCGGGGTCAACTGAACCTTCAACATGAATAAT
>CAZHUP010000012.1:0-30410 GCA_964535495.1 uncultured Rhodohalobacter sp. | reverse complement strand
CTATTAAAATCTTTTTAAACATACTGTTTAATTAAGCTTTTTTGATAATGAACAACGGCTGGTCAAACTCTACAGGCTGCGCATCGTCAACCAGTATTTTTTGAACAGTTCCCGAGAACTCTGCTTCAATTTCATTCATGATTTTCATGGCTTCAACGATACAGAGAGTTTCACCTTTCTGTATGGTATCACCAACCTTTACAAACGGATCAGAATCCGGTGAGGGGGATTCGTAAAATGTACCGACAATCGGTGATTTAACAGTTTCACCTTCAGGCTGAGACTCTTTCTTTTCAGATGCAGAAGAGTCTGCCGGTGCAGGAGCAGAGGCCGGTTGAGCCGGTGCTTGCTGTGCCGGAGGCATTTGATACTGCACTGGAGCAGCTTGAGCCGGTGCATCAGACTGTTTTTTTACTTTTAGTTTAAAATCTCCCTCCTCAATTGATACTTCATTGAGTTCAGTTTTCGAGATAAGGTCTAGCAGGTTTTTAACAAGTTTTAAGTCCATAATAACTATTTATTTAGATTTTGCTCTTTCTAGATAATCGCCGGTTCGGGTATCTACGCGAATAACTTCACCTTCGTTAATAAAAAGTGGAACCTGAACTACGGCACCACCGGAAATGGTAGCAGGTTTACTGCCGCCTTGAGCCGTATCGCCGCGTACACCGGGATCGGTTTGAATAACTTCAGCTTCTACATGGTCTGGGGGCTCTGCAAAAAGAATCTGTTCATTGTCAACATCGATTGAGAGTGTACAAACCAATCCGTCAAAAATGAATTCTGAATTCTCTACTCGCTTACGCTCCAAAGGAATTTGCTCGTAGGTTTCCTGGTGCATAAAGAAAAACATGTCACCATCAGCATATAGAAACTGGTAGGGATGTTTTTCCACTCTGACAGACTCTACGGATTCTCCGGAACGGAATGTTTTTTCAATATTTTTTTCGTTTTCAACGCCCTTTAATTTCGTGCGAACAAATGCGCCACCTTTTCCGGGTTTAACATGTTGGAAATCAACAATCGTGTAAATGTCACCGTCCAATAAAATATTCATTCCGGGACGGAAATCGGATGTGCTTACTTTTCCCATACTAATAGTTAGTTCAAATTGAGACTTCAAAAATACAGCAGGTTCAGTTCGATAACAACTTACTGATGCAAAGTAATTCGATAATTCGCTATCAAATTATCCAAAAATGGTCTGTGCCAGGATAATCAGTATGATTATTGGGCAGATATATTTGATAAAAACAGACCACAGGGTTGTAAACCATGAGTCGCGAATGTCTTTAAATCCACTCTTCATTTCGTCTACAGCGCTCTTTGTTTTCCAGAAATAACCGATAAAGATACAGATTAAGAGACCACCAAGAGGCAGGCCTATAACACTGAATATATAGTCGATGTGATCTATCAGGACTGTATTGAATGAAATGATTATTGAAATAGCCAGTACAGTCAATCCAACATAGAGTGCCGCTTTTTTCCTTCTAATACCGTGTTCATCGATAATGTAAGAGGTCGGGACTTCCAGGAGTGAAATGGTAGAAGTAAGTGCAGCTAAACTAAGCAAGAAAAAGAAGGAGACTCCGAGAGTTAAGCCCAGAACCCCGCCCATTTGCGAAAACAGTTCAGGTAAAATCTGGAAGATGAGAGCAGGGCCTGCAAGGAAGTTTCCGGCTGCGTCGTAAATTTCAACGCCCTGTGCCTGTGCAAGAAAAATGGTTGGCATAATCAGCAAACCTGCAAGAAAAGCAATTCCAACATCGGCAAGCGTTACAAAGCCCGCAGCTTCTACAATATTCTCTTTTTTGCTTAAATATGATCCATAGGTTATGAGTGCCCCCATTCCCAATGAGAGAGAAAAGAAAGCCTGACCCAGGGCGGCAAGCACAAGCTCACCGGTAATCATAGAAAAATCGGGTTTCAAATAGACCTCAAGACCCTCTGTAGCTCCGGGCTGAAATACAACGTAGAGAGTCATAATTACTAAAATGATAATCAAAAGCGGCATCATCAGTTTTGTAGCTCGTTCAATACCTTCGCTCACTCCACCGCGAATAATCATGATGGTTAATCCCATAAAAAGAATTGCAAAAATGGCATTGATGAAGCCGTTGTCGAAATCAGCTAAAAGCTCTGCGGCTGCGTGCCAACCGGTAAATGTGAATATCTCCACAAAAACGTGACTAAAAGTCCAGCCGGCAATAATGGTGTAAAAACTCAGAATCATTACACCGCACAATACTCCCCAAAATCCAACCAGGGGGAAAAATTTATTTGTACTTAAAGCTCTGAATGCGCCAACCGGATTTTTTTGTGTGCTTCGCCCAATAGAAAGCTCTGCGATCATTATTGGCAGACCAACCAGGGCAACGCAAATTATGTAGATGATGAGAAATGCGGCACCACCATTTGATGCAGCTTCTGTAGGAAATCGCCAGATATTTCCCAGGCCAACGGCTGAGCCTGCTGCTGCAAGAATAAATCCAAATTTAGTGTTCCAGGTACCACGATTATTGGTAGGGGATGTAGCCAAAGCTAGAGAGATTTTAGGTTAATAGAGACGCACTAAAATATTTGCTGAGCATCAATGTCGCAACTTTCTTAGCAACATTCCGCTCTGAGGTTCAATTTTTATCGATTGTTTCACTAAATCAAATGATTGAAGTGAGGCAATGTCTTTGTTTGCAATAACTTCCCATGTTCCTTCAGGTAGTCTGCATTTAGCTTTTTCATCGCCTGTAGCGTTGAGAAGCACATAATAATCATTTAAATCTCCGCTTTCATAACCGCTTATGTAAAAAGTGATTACCAGCGGATTGCCGTAATGCTGGAAACTGATTTCGTGGGGTTCGCACTTTCTCAATGCCGGTGAATGTTTCCGAATATGAATTAAGCCCCGATAGTAATCGAAAAGTGACGAATTTAACCGGACATCGTCAAAATTAATCCAGTTGGTTTCATTGTCTTTCTGATAGCTGTTGTGATCCATTTTCCCAACATCGCCATCGGGACAGGGTGTTTTTGCAATAATTTTTGACCTTGCGAACTCTTGGCCGGTATGAATCATCGAAATTCCCTGAGCTGTAAACAGTGTCAATGCTGCTAATTTAGCAATTTTCAGCTCTGTTGAATTGAGCTGTATGTGTTTATCCCGGTCAGTAACAGTTTGCTCTTGTAGTTCGGGATTCAGGCCAATCCGGATAAAATCTCCAAGTGTATATCCGTCGTGACTTTCAAGGTAATTTACACTGTGCGCTGAGGTGTTGTACAAACCACCTTCTCCGTGATTAAGGGTTCCCTTTAAAATATTTTCAAGTCGTTCCCGTCTGGTTTCATGTTGCCATTCTGAGAAAATGAACCCTTTGTCATGCATAGGTTCAGACCCCTTGATACTGTTTCGGATCCGATCATTCCAGGAAGCCCAATCGTGATTTGAAAAGTGATGAGGAGAATAGTAACCGCCCCATGGTTCAGCAATTAAAACAGTTTTCGGATATTTTTCATGTACTTTGTTTCTGATTACATCCCAGGACTTTCTGTCCAGAAGAGCGGCAAGATCAAACCGAAATCCGTCTATATGATACTCCTCAATCCAGTAGAGTATAGAATCTACAATGAGCTGGCGGGCAACGGGATTTTCAGATCTGAACTCATTTCCTGTTCCGCTTCTGTTCAGAAGTTCTCCCTTTTCGTTAGATCGCAGATATTCGTCGGGGCAGAGATGTGTGAGAGGATTAACATCAAACAGAGAGGTGTGATTAAAAACCACATCCATTATCACCGAAATATTCTCCTTGTGGAGCTGCTTTACAACCTCTTTAAATTCGGTAACGGCTGCGGTAGTTTTGCCTGAAAAGCGATTGGAAAAATCAGATGCAAAAGAGCTTTCCGGGGCAAAGAAAAAAGAGGTCATATACCCCCAGTAGTTGGATGAATATGGGTTCCAGCTGTTTTGGAATCCCTCAGGTGTAGTCTGCTCGTAAGGCGGTTCAACAGGAGGAAATTTGTGAAGCGGGAGAAATTCTACACAGTTGATACCCAGTTTTTTCAGGTAATTAATACCACCCGTTTGATTCGGATCGATAAACTTTTGATAAAATCCGGTCCCTGTTGCCTTACTGCTTGGGTGAGCCGTTAAATCCTTTAGATGTGTTTCATATATGATGAGATCTCTGGGATCATCCGGGAAGCAGTGAGTATCGTTTTCCCAGTTAAAATCATCCTTAAAGATAAAACTTCGGGCATCCTGCCGATAGGTGTTGCGAACAGTAACATGTTTACTGTAAGGATCTGCAAATAGTTTGTTGATATAGGGAGAATCGGGTTTTGATACATCATCTGCAAAATCCGCTTTATAAGCGTACCATCTGCCGGATTGATCCCCCTGAATTTCCACCTTCCAATAGCCGTCTGCGTCGATCTGCATAGAGTGGGGGATGCCATTTTCCGCGTCATACCGATCAAAAAGAACACACTCCATTGCTGAAGCGTGGGGACAGTAGATACAGAAATAGGTGGCGTTATCGTTAAACGTAACGCCCGGTTTAGAGTCGAACCTGGTTCTTTTCATAAAATTACATTACCGGACTTCCGGGTTCCGAATCAGTTTCAACGAAGTGGAGTTTGCCTTCAGTATCTTCACCCATCAGGATCATCCCGTTGCTTTCAACCCCCATCATCTTTTTAGGAGCGAGATTGGCAACAACAACTACAGAGCGCCCGATAATCTCATCTGCTTCGAAAAATTCTGCGATTCCTGATAGAATTGTGCGTTTCTCAAAACCGAGATCAACAGTAATATTGAGCAGTTTTTTCGATTTTTTGATCTTCTTGGCTTCAATAATTTTTCCGGCCCGGAAGTCGAGTTTCACAAAATCATCAAATGTGGCCGTCTCTTTAAGAGGCTCGTAATTTTTATCATCTGTTCCGGCTGATTCTCCGGCTCTCTTTTTCAGAATTTCTATCTGTTCCTGAACGGCTTCATCTTCAATTTTTTCAAAGAGAATTTCTCCCTGTTTGATGATCTGTCCGGCCGGAATAAGATCTGCAGTTACATCATCCCATTGAAGCGTATCCGGAACGCCAAGCTGGTTTCTCAGCTGAGACATTTTTGCAGGCAATACCGGATGAAACAGTATAGAGAGAGCAGCGGAAATTTGAATGCAGACATTCAGCGTGTTACCGCATGCCTCCGGATTCTCTTTTCGGGTTTTCCACGGCTCGGTCTCTGTAAAATATCGGTTTCCGATACGAGCGAGATGCATCGTTTCTG
The DNA here is from genome assembly GCA_964535495.1 of uncultured Rhodohalobacter sp. Classification (GTDB taxonomy): domain Bacteria; phylum Bacteroidota; class Rhodothermia; order Balneolales; family Balneolaceae; genus Rhodohalobacter. The sequence continues at coordinate 25,129 of CAZHUP010000012.1, read as the reverse complement.
AAATGGCTTCACGGAACTTGAATGAGTTGTAAGCGTCCTCAATTTTCTGCTTCTGATTTTCAATCTCTTTGAGTGTGTTCAGGTCCAGCTCTGTTGGGTCCGACAATTTCGGAACGGCACCGTCAAAAAATCGTTCGGTGAAGCTGAGCGTACGGAATACAAAATTCCCAAGGATATCCGCCAGTTCACTGTTTATTCGGCTTTGAAAATCTTTCCAGGAAAAGTCGGAATCTTTTGTTTCCGGCAGGGTTGTGCCCAGAACATAGCGCAAGAGATCAGCTTCAAAATTTTCGAGATACTCTTCGAGCCACACCGCCCACCCTTTGGAGGTAGAGAGTTTTCTGCCTTCGAGATTGAGGAACTCATTTGCAGGGACATATTCGGGAAGAACATAATTGCCGTGCTGCATCAGCATTGCAGGAAACATAATGCAGTGAAATACGATGTTGTCTTTTCCGATGAAGTGAACAAGTGAAGTATCTTCATCCTGCCAGTAGGTTTTCCAGAGCTCGGGTTCGCCTTTTTCATCAGCCCACTCCTTGGTAGCGGAGATATAGCCGATGGGTGCATCGAACCAGACATAGAGTACTTTTCCTTCTCCTTCGGGCAGAGGAACCGGCACACCCCAGGTGAGGTCGCGGGTTACGGCGCGGTCGCCAAGTCCGCCATCAAGCCAGCTCTTACACTGCCCAACAACATTCGGTTTCCAATCCTTTCGTGAATCGATCCACTCCTGAAGCCTATCCTGAAAATCTCCCAGAGGGATAAACCAGTGCTCGGTCGATTTAACAACAGGTTTATTTCCGGTTAAGGCGCTCACCGGATCGATCAGATCGGTGGGTGAGAGGGATGAGCCGCACTTCTCACATTGATCGCCGTACGCTTCGGGATGGCTGCATTTTGGACAGGTTCCTTTCACATAGCGGTCCGGCAAAAACATATCAGCGTCTTCATCATAAAACTGCTCTTGACTCTTCTTTTTAAAAACTCCCTGATCATACAGTTTTAAAAAGAAATCCTGAGACGTCTTTCTATGAGTTTCTGAGCTTGTTCGCCCGTAGTAGTCAAAGTCAATTCCAAACTTGTCGAAAACGGCTTTATTCCTTTCGTGATAGCGGTCCACAATTTCCTTAGGAGTCACACCCTCTTTTTCGGCGGCGATGGTAATGGGAACTCCATGTTCATCAGAGCCACAGATATGAATAATGTCTTCACCTTTCAATCGCTGAAAGCGGGTGTAGAGATCGGCCGGCAGATAGGCTCCGGCAAGATGTCCCAGGTGAATGGGGCCATTAGCGTAAGGAAGTGCAGATGTAACTAATTTTCGTTTCGACATAAGATCTTTTAATGCTTTGTTCAGGCGGCTGAAATTAAGGTCTGCAGCCGTAAATTACCAATAAAGCTTTAGACGATTAACTCTTGCTATAATGAGAAAATTTCTCAAAAAATGCATAGAGTGCCACGCCTCCTGCAACAGAGACGTTTAATGAATGTTTCATCCCAAATTGAGGGATTTCAACACTTGCGTCAAGGTGTGGAATTATCTCATCCCCGATACCGGTAACTTCATTTCCCAATACTAAACAGATTTTGTCTGATGGGAGTTTGAATTCGTGGAGAAGTTCGCCGGTTGTGGTCTGTTCCAAACCGACAATGGTATATTTTTTTGAATTTAGTTCTTCAACTGCTTCAGAGATAGATTGTATCTGTTTCCACTCTACATGCTCTTCGGCACCAATCGCAGTTTTAGTAATTTCGGGTCGTGGAGGTACCGGGCTATACCCGGAAAGCCATAGCTCTTTGATGCCGAATGCATCAGCCGAGCGAAATGCGGCTCCAACGTTATGCAGGCTGCGGATATCGTGAAGCCACAGTATGAAATTTTCTCGAAGGGGGGATTTGCGCTCGAGGTTCTGCTGTAAGATTTCTTTTGTTGTGAGCTTTTTCAAAACTAATAAGCTTTAATGTAAGGGCAATTTTTAAATGCTTCTGCTTCCAAAAATTTGGTTGGGAAAACAGGGCGGAACATCCTATTTTTACATGTCTAAATATACATGAAAAATTGAACGGGATAATAGCAGTAGAAGTACTGCTATTTCTATTTTAACAAAGTTGAACTGATGTAAGAAGTTTATAAACATGAAGAAAAATTATCTGTCACAAGAAGGATACGAAAAGCTCGATAAAGAACTAAGAGATTTAAAAACACGAGGCCGTAAAGAGATTGCTGAAGAGATTTCAGAGGCGAGAGCGAAAGGAGATTTAAGTGAGAATGCAGAGTATGATGCGGCCAAGGAGGCTCAGGGAATGCTTGAGAAGCGTATCGCCGAGTTGGAAAATACCCTGGCAACTTCGAGTATCATCGATGAGAAAAATATCGACGATACAAAAGCCTATTTGCTTTCTACGACTACCATCTTGAATAGAAAGACGAACAAAGAGATGAAGTACACGTTGGTTTCAAAAGATGAGGCCGACTTTAAAGCCGGTAAAATTTCTGTTGATTCACCAATCGGACAGGCTATTCTCGGTAAAGAGGTGGGAGACGTTGTTGAAGTTGACGTGCCGGCCGGAAAACTGGAGCTGGAAATCAAAAAAATAGAAAGACTATAATATGAAGATTGGAGTTATTGGAACCGGTTATGTAGGCCTGGTATCGGGCACCTGCTTTGCCGACAGCGGTAACGATGTCATCTGCGTGGACATTGATGAGAAGAAAGTTGAGAGAATGCGAGGGGGTGAGGTTCCTATCTATGAACCGGGCCTGAACCGTGTGTTTGACCGGTCCATTCGCGAGAAGAGGCTCACGTTTACCACAGATCTGGAAGAAGCCTTTCAGAAGAGTGATATCCTTTTTCTATGTCTGCCAACTCCTCCCGGAGCGGATGGTCAGGCCGATCTGAGCTTTGTTCTGAATGTAGCGGATGAGCTCGGTGATCTGTTCAATAAATACTCTGATTATAAAGTAGTTGTAAATAAAAGCACGGTTCCTGTTGGAACGGCCGATAAAGTACGTGAGAAGATCGCGGCCAAAACCGATGTGGAATTCGATGTGGTGTCCAATCCGGAGTTTCTCAGAGAGGGAGCCGCGGTGGAAGACTTTATGTATCCTGAGCGTGTGGTTGTGGGAACGAGCAGCGAAAAGGCGGCCAAGATGATAAAAACCCTCTATGAGCCGTTTGTGCGTAGTGGGAATCCTATCATTATCATGGACGAGCGCAGCTCGGAACTGACCAAATATGCAGCCAATGCGATGCTGGCTACCAAAATTACTTTTATGAACGAAATTGCCAACGTCTGCGAGCGTGTGGGCGCCAACGTGGACAATGTTCGCCGCGGAATCGGTACGGACTCGCGAATCGGCAAGCGATTCCTGTTTGCCGGTATAGGCTATGGCGGGAGCTGCTTTCCAAAAGATGTTCAGGCGATTCACCACACGGCCGGGGAACTGGGTTACGACTTTAAGATTCTCGATTCGGTAATGAAGGTGAATGAATCCCAGAAGGTCTCTATCGTGGAGAAGATGAAAAAGCATTACGGTGATTCCCTGAAAGGAAAAACGGTGGGCGTTTGGGGACTGTCGTTCAAACCGGAAACCGATGACATTCGTGAAGCACCATCGCTCTACATTACCGATGCACTGGGTAAGCTGGGCGTGAGCATGAAGGCGTACGATCCTGAAGCGATTGAAACCTTCAAGGAGGCAGCAACAGAAGACGCCCTGAAGAACATTGAGTTTATGAGCGACCGCGATGCTGTACTGGATGGTGTTGACGCACTGGTTATCTGCACCGAGTGGAATGAATTCCGCCGTCCGGATCTGGAGAACTTCGTCAAGATGATGAAAGAGCCGATCATTTTTGACGGGCGTAATCTTTACGATCTGGAAAGAGCTGAAGAAGCCGGATTAACCTACATCAGTGTAGGCCGTCCATCAGTAAATGCTTAGGAACTGATTACCGATATTTCAGGCGGCATCAAGAGTGAATACTTATGATGCCGCTATCTAATTACACTTCTTATATTTTAATTTCATACAATCCGTAAGACTTTGAGTAAACGTGTTCTCATTACCGGCGGAGCCGGATTTCTAGGTTCTCATCTTTGTGATAAGTTTTATAATGAAGGGTGGGATGTGATCTGTATGGATAATCTTCTCACCGGTGCGGAATCAAATATTTCTCATCTGATTGGTCAAGAGAGATTCGAGTTTATCAAGCATGATGTAACAAACTATATTGTAGTTGAAGGTAAACTGGATCTTATACTTCATTTTGCATCTCCTGCTTCTCCTATAGATTATCTTGAAATGCCAATTCAGACTTTAAAGGTTGGTTCTCTGGGAACCCATAAAGCACTTGGTCTGGCAAAAGCTAAAAATGCCAAACTACTGCTTGCTTCCACCAGCGAAGTTTATGGAGATCCTCAAATAAATCCCCAAAGTGAGGAGTACTGGGGTAATGTTAACCCTGTTGGTCCCAGGGGAGTCTATGATGAAGCAAAACGATTTGCAGAGGCAATGACTATGGCCTACCATCGCTATCATAGTATTGGAACGGGAATTGCCCGGATTTTCAACACCTATGGATCCAGAATGAGGCTTAATGATGGACGAGCACTACCCACATTTTTTCGGCAGGCTCTGAAAAATGAGCCGATTACGGTTTTTGGTGATGGTTCACAAACCCGCTCTTTTACATATGTGGGTGATCTGGTTGAAGGGGTTTATAAACTGGCGATGAGTGATGAGTCGGAACCGGTTAACCTGGGCAACCCGGAAGAGATCACAATTCTTGATTTCGCAAAAGAGATTATCGAAATCACGGGAAGTAGAAGTGAAATTGAATTTAAGGAGCTGCCTGAGGATGATCCTCAGATACGACGCCCGGATGTATCGAAAGCAAAGCGGGTTTTAAATTGGGAACCAAAGGTGAACCGTAGAGAAGGACTTCTGAAGACAATGGAATACTTTAAAGATCAGGTGGGGTAGCTATTATGTCTAAAAAACAGCTCATTGATCTCTATCCTTACAGACTCGTGAACGACCGTCCCGAGTTTTTACTCTTCAAACGTGCCAAGGGGAAAATCTATCAGGGGCAGTGGAGAATGGTAGGGGGTAAAGTTGAACCCGGTGAAACTTCCTGGCAGGCAGCACTTCGCGAGTTGAAAGAAGAGACCGGTTTGGTACCTGTTAAGTTATGGACTATACCGTCTGTCAATACTTTTTACGAATATAGAAGTGATGCAATTCATCACATCCCGGCGTTTGCAGCTGAGATTTATTCAAGCCAGGCACCCGATCTTGATGATGAACATACCGAATATGAGTGGCTTTCGTTAGAAGAGGCAGTTAGCCGAATCAGCTGGCCGGAACAAAGACGGCTTTTAAAGCTTACACAATCCATTATAACCGAAAATGAAATCCTGGACGATTGGATCGTTTCTACTTCTTAATACCCGCACTTATTTTTATTACTGTTTGGATTGCACCTGTACAAACAGCTGCTCAATCACCGTCAAGCTATGAACTGATTCCGGCGCCCGATCTCTGGTATAACGATGTGGACGGAATAAGGGTCGGCGTTCGTGTAAAAGGTCAGGTGCCCGGATCTTTCGAAGATGGCCCGCATCGCCTCGATGCAGGATTGTGGTTAAGCACCTGGTTTCCCGATCTTCCGGTATCGTACTACGCTTCTTACACGAACCCAATCGATCGCTGGTCAGATTTTGGGAGCGAGGCGAGCTATCAATTTATAACTTCAGTTCGTACCGGTTATCATCGCCACGGTATTGCTTTAAACAAGAGGTGGCAAGAGGGTTTCGACGAACGCCGATACCGCGAACTGAGTCTGTTTAACTCTTTCGAAAAACGATTTGATGATGAATACGCCGCTTTTCCTCAGTTGTGGAGCAGTGATAGCAAAATATTATCAACCCTGAAGGGTGAGCTAAAGAATGACAATAGCCTGGGCTGGTATAAAGTTGATGCCTCTCTCGGCTTTCAATTTTTGAATGATTTCTATACTCAGTTTCACAGCTCGTTTACTCAAAAAGTGGAGTTTCATGAATATTGGGGATTGAACCTGCGTTTATTTACCGGTATTGCATCCTCAAATGCCGATCCTGAATATTTATTCTCCAGAAGCAGTGCTCCGGCTATTCAAACACTGAATAGTGGCCAAACCCGTGCAAAGGGCACCATTCCACAACCCTGGATGGAGAGCGGTAAATTTCAGGTAGCCGGAGGGGCAAACTTGAGGGGATATACCAGTCAGGATGTAGCAACATTTACTAACACAGATCCTATAGATCCTAATCAAATGGTAGCACCTTTTCTGATGAACTCAGTGGTGTCAATGAATGCAGAGTTTGACTATTTTAATCCGATCGCTTTAGGCTTTAATAAAATTCCCTATTTGAGTGAATTTCTAAGCTTTCGCTCCTATCTCTTTTTTGATGCCGGAAGATCTCTGGAGCTTTTCGATAATGAGCCTGATAGTCTTTTTGCTGACGCCGGTGCCGGATTCTCCTTATCTTTAAATATTCCCGATTATCTTGGTAAACCAAGAGGGTTTGTTTTCAGGTATGAACTGCCTGTTTGGTTGTCGGAGCCCGGTATGGAAGACTCTTTTAAATTAAGACATCTGTTTTCATTCGGAGCTGTATTTTCACTCTGATCTTGAACTATGAGAAGTATATTTACACTCATCTTATTCGCTGTTTTTCTGGCTTCTTGCACTACAACAAGATGGGTTGTAACAGATCAGCACTCTGTTGATGAATCAGCTGAACCACGTGTTGTTTTAGACGAAAAATCATACGTATTGGAACGGGAACCAACCTTAGATGACCCCGTAGCCGGTTTTCAGCTCTATCAAATAAGAGATCTGGAATTTCCAGAAAGGATTCGAATCGAAAGAACCGTTCAGCAGTATAAGCCAAAATGGGAATTTGTGCTTTTGGGCCTGACGGGTGCAGCTGTTGCCGCAGTTGCTGCAAATACCGGAATTATTTTATCAAACGCTTCAGTCACACAAAAAGTAGGTCTGAACCTCTCGGCAGGGTTGATCTCTATTCTCTCTTTTACAAACCTTGAAACAACCGGCGAGCCCATTTATACCGGTGAAACTAAACTAATGAGGCAAAGCGGAGTTGAAGTAAGAAGAGATTCTTTGATGATGCAGCCGGAAGAGACAGAATATGTGGATCTTCGTATTTTACTGCGTGATGAGACGCTTTTTTCACAAGAAGAGGTGCCTCTGGAAGATGGTAAGTTAGACCTGAACCTGGGGTCATTCGCCGATGAAATGAGTGGAAAAATCGATAGAGATTCAGCAGTAAGAGTATTGTTGCGTCACGAAGAATCAGAAAATGAGTTTACAATTCCAACTGCTCAATTTCTTGCTCCTTATCTGAATATAAATGCATTGGTGGCAAATTTGCGCAGTACACCCGAAGGTGGTGATTTGAACATTGTGACCGAAGTAGGGCAGGGCAGTTTTCTGGAATTGGTGGATGACGATTCCGATGATTTTTACCGGGTAGAGTATGAGGGTAACGAATATTTTATCAACAAGGGTAGTGGCAGTATTGAGTGGCTCAGCATGGCAGAATCGGGTTCTGCACTGGTGTTTGAATTTGCAGAGCTCCCTTTTGGAGAGATCGATGTGGAGCACTCAATGCCGGTCCTCAAACCCAACAATCCATCTGACAGAGGCCTGATTATATCGAACGGTCTGAATAATGAGTTAGGCCAAAGACAATATTTGGAACGCGATCATAAACTATTTAGGACCAATTTAAATACATCATTTAGATTGCAGGAGAATCAGATCGAAACCATTACAGATCAGCAAATTTTATCTCGTTTAGATGATGTGGCGGTTATGGATGGGGACGGTGCTCTTTATGTTTATCTAAGCGGATTTGGTGAAGTACGAGAAGTGAATAACCAAGCTGTAATTCATCTTGTTAGTAAAACCGATCAAGATGAGTTGTTTATTCCTGTTACAGATATATTTTCCGAACTGAAGAGAATCAATCCGGGTGCACTATTTCTGTTTATTGATCTGGACTACACCGGTCGAGACCAACAAGCTTCAAATGGTATAAACCGCAATGGTACATCGGGCTTATTACAGCGCACTGCAAACAATATTTTAAGAGATTTGCCCAATACAGCTATTGTTTTCAGTAATCGTCCGGGGCAGCAGTCTTCTATCTATACCGGTATTTTAGATGGTAATAAACGTCACTCTATCTTTAACTATTATCTGGCTGAAGCCATCCAGCAGCGTAGAACCAGGATGTCTGATTTGGTAAATCATCTTGACCGAAATGTAGATTATACATCGAGACGGCTACACGATTTACCGCAAGAGATTCAGGCGTTCGGGAATTTAAACCTGAATTTAGCTCAATGATTACAGGCTGGTTGTATATCATACTGTGTGCAGCCTCTTCTGTATTGATCGCTCACCTCTTAAAGGTTGCAGAAAGCAGGAAACTCAATACGCTTCGGGTACTGACGGTAAATTATCTTACGGCGACAGTTATTGCAGCTTCTACTACCGGTTTCGATCAGATCAGTCAGTTGGATTTCTCAGAGGGTTTCTATGCGTTGGTTTTGGGTGCAGCAGTGGGAGTAATCTTTATCGCCAACTTTTTTATCTACAGTAAGTCTGTACATCACAATGGAGTTGGAATAAGTGTAGCGGCGATGCGAATTTCCCTTATTGTACCTGTGCTGCTATCCACGGTATGGTATCTGGAACTGTTGAGCTTTCGTCAGTGGGTTGGGGTGATGCTGGTCTTTATAACACTTTTCCTGTTACTGCCCAATAAGCGAAAAATGTTGAGAGAACCGTTTAGTGCTGCCTGGTTGCTGGTACTGCTTTTTATTGGAACGGGCCTGGGAGATTCATCACTTAAGATTTATGAGGTAGAGTTCTCATCACTTTTAAGCAAAGAGCACTTCATGGGAATAGTCTTTTTTACTGCCTTTTTAGTCGGATTGATTGTAGTTTTAATCAAGAAGAACTGGAGGTTTAAAAGATCCGAAATTCTACTGGGAATTGCCGTTGGTATTCCAAATCTCTATACCGCTATCTTTCTAATTGAGGCGCTGGAACGGATGAACGGAGCGGTTGTTTACAGTAGTGTGAATGTGCTCACTGTTCTGGGGGGTACATTGCTGGGTATACTAAAATGGGGTGACAAGCTGACGAGAATACAGTGGACGGGAATCGCATTAACACTAATTACAATTTTACTTTTGATATAATATGAGTTTAATCGAAGAGATCAGGAAAAAAGCATCAACACTCAAAAAACGAGTAGTTCTGCCGGAAGCAGAGGATGATGTACGTGTTCTTAAGGCAGCAGCCATGCTGAGCGGAATGGGACTTGCAGTACCAATATTGCTAGGAGACAAAAAGGAGATTGCCGCTTTAGCAGACATGCATGAGATAAATCTGCCTGCTTCAGTGGCTATTACTCCATATAAAAATTCCGAATTTGATAATGAGAAATTTGAATATTTCCAGGAAAAGCTGGCTCATAAAAATCCAACTGATGAGCAGATTCGTGATATAAGCCTGAATTCACTTTTTACAGCAGGATGGATGCTCGATACAGGTAAGGCCGATGCTGCAGTGGCCGGGTCGGTTGCGTCTACCGGGCAGGTGATTGTCTCTGCACTTCGAACAGTTGGGGTTGCAAAGGGCTCAGAGTTGGTTTCCAGTACCTTTCTGATGGAGATGCCCGACGGTAATGTTTTTACGTATGCCGACTGTGCGGTTGTTCCATACCCCGATTCAGGTCAACTTGCTTCAATTGCTCTGGACGCTGGTGATACGCATCGTCTGCTGACCGGAGATGAACCATTGATTGCGTTCCTCTCTTTCTCTACAAAGGGTAGTGCCAGGCACGAAAAAGTAGAATTGGTGCAGGAAGCGTATCAAAAAGCGAAGAAGAGCAAGCCGAATTGGAAAATGGATGGAGAGCTTCAGTTTGATACGGCATTTGTTCCGGCTGTAGCCAATCGTAAAGCTCCGGACTCTGAAGTTGGGGGGGAGGCAAATGTGTATATTTTTCCAAACCTTGACGCAGGAAATATTGCCTATAAAATTACTGAACGCCTCGCCGGCGCTACGGCTACCGGTCCGATATTACAGGGACTTTCAAAACCTTACATGGATCTCTCAAGAGGCTGCTCTGTGGACGATATTGTAAACACGGCATGTGTGACTTCTCTTATCAGTCAGAAAACCGGCTAATGTATTCCTCCTATTAGCATTATAGCTTCATTCGATTGGAGATTCAGCACGTAAAATGCGTTCTTTAATTGAGTTTAGGTTTGGCTTTAAGAACGCGCACTTTTTGCTTATCTTTATTCATTCCAAATAAGAATAGGTAAGTGCGTACACGGTCTAAGCAAACTTCAGGCTTGCTTCAAGTGTTACACGACAAGAAATTAAATAACAGTAAAGCTTCAAAACAATTAAACATGAGTGAGACTAAAGCTCTAGAATCAATGATCGGTGAAGAGTACAAGTATGGCTTCACTACCGACATTGAATACGAGGATTTCCCAAAAGGTATTAATGAAGATGTAGTTCGTTTAATCTCCGAAAAAAAGAATGAACCGGAGTGGATGACTGAATTTCGTCTGAAGGCATATCGTGCCTGGAAAGAGATGGAAGAGCCGGATTGGTTCAATGCAACCTACGAAAAGCCGAAATTTGACACACTGCAGTACTACTCTGCACCAAAGAACAAGCCCAAACTGGATAGCCTGGATGAGGTTGATCCAAAAATTCGTGAAACTTACGAGAAACTTGGAATTCCTCTCGAAGAGCAGAAAGCTCTTGCAGGGGTTGCGGTAGATGCTGTTTTCGACAGTGTATCGATCTTTACCACATTTAAAGAAAAACTGGCCGAAGCGGGTGTAATTTTCTGTTCAATCTCTGAAGCGATTCAGAATCACCCGGAACTGGTGAAAAAGTATATGGGATCAGTTGTTCCTGTTCGGGATAACTTCTATGCGGCACTAAACTCCGCGGTATTCTCCGACGGATCATTTTGTTATGTGCCTAAGGATACAATCTGTCCGATGGAGCTCTCTACATATTTCCGGATCAACAATATGAACTCAGGACAGTTTGAGCGTACACTCATCATTGCTGAAGATAACAGCCATGTAAGCTACCTGGAAGGTTGTACCGCTCCTATGTACGATGAACATCAGCTTCATGCCGCTGTAGTTGAACTTGTGGCTCTTGAAAATGCTGAGATTAAGTACTCAACCATTCAAAACTGGTATTCCGGTGATGAAGAGGGTAAAGGCGGTATTTACAATTTTGTTACCAAACGTGGAGCTTGCCGCGGAGATAATTCTAAAATTTCGTGGACACAGCTTGAAACCGGATCTGCTGTGACGCTAAAGTATCCAAGTGTGATACTTCAGGGTGATAATTCAGTCGGTGAATTCTACTCTGTTGCTGTTACAAATCACATGCAGCAGGCAGATACCGGTACTAAGATGATTCACCTTGGCAAGAACACCAAGAGCACGATCATCTCGAAAGGTATATCAGCCGGTAAATCTAATAACAGCTACCGTGGCCAGGTGAAATTCAGCAAAAAAGCTGACAACGCGCGGAACTATTCACAATGCGACTCTATGTTGATTGGTCAAACATGTGGAGCTCATACGTTCCCATATATTGAGTCGGCTAATCCGACCGGAAAAGTTGAGCACGAAGCTACAACTTCACGAGTAGGAGAAGATCAGATCTTCTATCTGCAGCAAAGAGGATTGAGTGAAGACGACGCAATTTCACTAATTGTGAATGGCTTCGCTAAAGAGGTATTGAAAGAGCTTCCGATGGAATTTGCAGTGGAAGCCAATAAGCTGCTCGGCATTAAGCTGGAAGGTAGTGTAGGGTAAAATATTCTCCCCTTGAGGGGAGTACTCCGACAGTTTATTGTCGGAGGGAGGGGTGTTTGGCAGTTTTCAATTCAAGATATTGAAACCGGAATGAACACACCCCTTGTCTGCCGCTAAACGCTTGCAGACCTGTCCCCTCTCAAGAGGGGAAGCTTAACATTTTAAAAAACAAACAAAACTAAATAATACAACTGTGTTAGAACTTAAAGATTTACATGTAGAAGTTGAGGGTGAAGGGATTGAGATCCTGAAGGGAGTAAACCTCAAAGTGAACAAAGGAGAAATTCATGCTATAATGGGGCCAAACGGAAGCGGTAAAAGTACCCTTTCAAAAGTTGTGGCCGGGCATCCGGAATATGAAGTAACGAAAGGTGATATCCTTTATGAAGGGGAAAGTATCCTGGAACTGGATCCGGATGAAAGAGCTCACAAAGGTGTGTTTCTCGCTTTTCAATATCCTGTAGAAGTACCGGGAGTAACCAATAATACCCTGCTTCGTGAATCATATAACACGATTGCAGCATCCAGGGGACGTGAAGAGTTGGATCCTCTTCAGTTCGAAGATTATGTAATGGATAAGCTCGATCTCATTGAAATGAATCCTGAGTTTTTGGAAAGAAGTGTTAATGCTGGATTTTCTGGTGGCGAAAAGAAGAAGAATGAAATCTTCCAGATGGCTGTACTCCAGCCACGACTGTCACTACTGGATGAAACCGATTCAGGATTGGATATTGATGCACTGAAAATTGTGTCAAACGGAATTAACCAGCTGCACGGAGAAGATGATGCTGTTGTTTTGATTACTCACTATCAGCGATTGCTTAACTACATCGAGCCCGATTTTGTGCATGTGATGATAGGCGGTAAGATTGTGAAGAGCGGCGGCAAGAAACTTGCTCTTGAGCTCGAAGATAAAGGTTATGATTGGTTAGAAAAACTCGCAACCGTAAATGGAGAGGCGAAGTAATGGCACACCCTACCAAGGTTGAACCATCATTTTTGCACCGGCTTGCAAAGCACTCACCGGAAAGTGAGAACTGGGCCGGGATTCGTAAACAGAGTCTGAAAGATCTGAACATAACCAGCTTTCCTCACAAAAGAATTGAGGAGTGGAGATTTACAGATCTGAAACCTTTTACCAGAACGGATTTTGTACCGTTTAGCGAAGCCGGCACACTACCGGCAACTGATATTGAACAGTACTACATTCCTGAATCTGACAGAAGCCGTTTGGTTTTTATTAACGGTACATTCCAGGAGAAGTACTCTTCTATTGGTGGATTGGGTAATGGAGTTACGTTCGGTAACCTTACTGATTATGCTGATCACAAAGCGACTGAAGAGTATCTGAACAAACTGGTTAACTACGAAAATGATATTTTTGTACCGTTTAACGGTTTGATGTTTGAAGATGGAGCATTTATACATCTTGAAAAAGGTGCCAAGGCAGAAGCTCCGATTCAAATTCTTAATCTTTACACCGATTCCAAGCAGGCGTACATAGCAACACCACGTATGCTGGTAGTGGCTGAAGAGGAGTCGGATGTGACCATTATTGAAGATCACATCGGTTTGTCAGAAAATGAATATATGACCATTCCGGTATGTGAGGTGAAAGCAAAACAAGGTGCTCACATTCACCATGTACGTATTCAGCGAGACAACCGTAGCGCGCTCCACGTATCGCGTCCAATTGCATACGTTGAGAAAAATGCAGAGTACCACTCATACACAATTACTCTTGGAGCCAAGCTTTCCAGAAATGAACCGCGTGTGGTTCAGGAAGATGAGGAAGTAGACTTTACTCTCGACGGACTTGTTCTGATTGATGGTGAACAGATTGCAGATACACACTCTGTGATGGATCACCGTTTTTCTCATGCCAACAGCCACCAGTTACATAAAGTGGTTGTGAATGGAAAAGCGCACAGTATTTTCAATGGTAAGATTTTCGTGCGTCGCGATGCTCAAAAGATTGACTCTTTCCAGGAGAACAGAAATCTGCTTCTCTCTGTTGATGGATTGGTGAATACAAAGCCTCAGCTGGAAATATTTGCTGATGATGTCCTCTGTTCGCACGGAGCGACTATCGGTCAGTTAGATCCCGAAGAGGTATTTTACCTCCAAAGTAGAGGAATGACCGAAGAGAAAGCAAAAGAGGTATTAACGTACGCATTTGCTCTCGAAACGATTGAAAACATGAAGGTAGAATCTGTTCATAAGCTTCTGATTGATGAAGTGTACAGATATACCAAGGCGAATAACGTTACTAAAGTAACAGCCTAAGATCTCCCCTCTTGAGAGGGGATTAAGGAGAGTGCTGAGTATCGAATGGTAGATATTCAGCACTCTCCTGATACTCTTTCTTCAGGAAGGTTAAAAGTTTTAGAAAAATACTATGGCACAAGCAGTTAAAGACATACCGGCTGTAAATTTTTCCAAGATCAGAAAAGATTTTCCCGTTCTCGATCAGGAGATCAATGGTAAACCTTTGGTTTATCTAGACAATGCCGCTTCCAGCCAGATGCCTTTGCAGGTTGCTCAGAGAATTGATGACTATCATAGGAATGAGCACGCCAACGTGCATCGCGGCATCCACACTCTTAGCCAGAGAGCGACAGATGCTTTTGAAGAGACCCGAAAAAAGGTGAGGGATTTCATCAATGCGGAATCTGAGAATGAGATTGTCTATACAACCGGAACAACAGATTCAATTAACCTTGTAGCAAATAGCTATGGCGGATCTGTTTTAAAAGAGGGTGATGAAATTATCCTTTCTGAAATGGAGCATCACGCTAATATTGTACCCTGGCAGATGATCGCAGAAAAAACCGGGGCCAACATCAAGGTGATTCCGGTAACTGATTCCGGTGATTTGGATCTTGAGGTGTATAAATCACTGCTGAGCGAACGGACTAAAATTGTAGCTGTGGTTCACGTTTCAAACGCTCTCGGCACTGTGAATCCGGTGAAGGAGATTACCACGCTTGCCCATGAAGAGGGTGCGGTGGTGCTGATTGACGGAGCACAGTCTGTTCCTCATCAAAAAGTGGATGTGCAGGATCTGGATTGTGACTTCTTTGCGTTTTCTGCCCATAAAATGTGCGGACCGACCGGATTTGGAATCCTCTACGGCAAAAAAGAGCTGTTGGAAACAATGCCTCCTTACAGAGGTGGCGGAGATATGATTGATAAGGTCTCTTTTGAGAAGACTACATATAATGTTCCACCGTTCCGCTTTGAAGCCGGTACACCGCCAATTGCTGCAGGAATCGGACTTGGTGCCGCAATCGACTATCTGAACCAAATTGGCATGGATCAAATTGCAGTTCGCGAACAGAAGCTGGTTGATTATGCCGTAAGTGAACTCAAAAAAATTGAAGGGTTGAGATTTATCGGCGATTCTGATCACAGAGCTTCAGTTTGTTCTTTTGTGATTGATGAAATTCATGCAACAGATATTGGGACAATCATAGATAAAGAAGGGATTGCCGTACGGACCGGTCATCACTGTGCTCAGCCGATTTTGAAGAGATTTAATGTTCCATCAACAGTAAGAGCATCCTTCTCTTTTTACAATTCAGAAGAAGAGGTAGATCGGTTGATTGAAGGAATTAAATATGCGAAGAGTTTTTTTGAATAGATCTGAGTTTATACTTAAACCAATTATAAATAAACTGGATTTTTAAACGTTTTCATACAAAAAAAGGAAACAGGTTATGCCAAAAATTAAAGAAATAGAACGTACGCCAAATCCCGATGCAATGCGATTTGTATTGGGAGAACCGCTCACAAACGGTGTGACGAGGTCATTTGAGAATAGTGCTGAGGCCGAACACGATGAGTTGGCAAGTGGTCTCTTTGCAATTGACCACGTTATCAATGTTTACTATGTGGACAAATATATAACCGTTACTCAAGACGGTAACGCTGTCTGGTCTGAACTTCTTCGAAAACTAGCTCCTCCAATCCGGGAAGCAAAACCACAGCTGGACCTGACCGAAGATGAAGAAGTACATGCAACAAAAGAAGTTCAGGATACAGACGATCCCAGGTTGCAACAGATTAATCAGATGCTGGATGAACAGGTACGTCCATATCTTCTTGCCGACGGTGGTGGATTAAAAGTGCTCGGACTTGACGGAAATCGCCTGAAGGTTCACTACCAGGGAGCGTGTGGAACTTGTCCAACAGCTACATCAGGAACACTTTATGCCATTGAGAGCATGGTGAAACGGATCGATCCTGAAATTCAGGTTATCTCCGTTTAATTGAATCAGAAGAAGTTTATACGATTTATAAAGAAGGATAACCATGTCTATTTCAATAAGTGATCGAGCCGCAGAACGAATTCACCAGATTCGCAAAGAGCAAAATATCTCACAACAGATACCTTTGCGCGTATCTGTTGTAAGCGGTGGATGTTCCGGTTTAACCTACGATCTCGATTTTGATAGCAAGAAAGAGATCACCAAAGAGGATAAAGAGTTTGAAGCGCACGGAATAAAAGTTGTGGTTGATACCAGGAGCTTTCTATATCTGGCCGGAACAAACCTTGACTATAGTGACGGCTTACAGGGACAAGGCTTCCATTTTAAAAATCCAAATGCCGTTAGAAGCTGCTCCTGCGGAGAATCGTTTTCACTTTAATTTGGTAGCGAGTATTGAGTATCGGTTATTAAGTAGCCAAAAAGTGTAGCTATTTAATATCAATACTTAATACCTATTACCTAATACTCACTCTCACTACTCACTACTCAAAAAACATGTCTGAAATTGTAAATAAGGTTCAGCAATCTAAATTGGAAACCGTCGACCTGGAAAAGCTCGCGGCTGGGATTAATGTGCACGAACTTGATATAAAAGATTTTCTGTTTCAGGAATTGATTTTAAAAGAGAAGGAGTACAGAGAGAAGCTGGAACAACATGACTGGTCTCAGTATGAAGGCGGGTATCTTGCCGTTTACTGTTCAACAGATGCTATTCTGCCTAAGTGGGCGTTTATGCTAATCGTTCAATACGCTTTTGAATACGCAGAAGATACACTGTTTGGAAACAGGGAGGAAGTGATGGATGAGCTGCTCACCCGGAAATTGTCTGAAGTTGACTGGAAGCAGTATCAGGATAAATTTGTGCTGCTGAAAGGCTGCAGCAAAATGGATATCAGTTCAGATGTTTATATGGAGGCTACTAAAAAACTACTTCCTCATGTAAAAAAACTGATGTATGGCGAAGCATGCTCTAATGTACCTATCTACCGTCAGAAGAGAAGCTAGTTTTAAGAGCTCTCCTCTTTTGATGTTTTACGTGTTTTGGCGATAGAACGGCTCAAAATAATTACCGGTACCAACCCTACCAAAATAATTGCCAATGCCGCTCCGGACGACTCAGCAAGTCTCTCGTCAGATGCCAGGCGATAGACCTGAACAGCCAGCGTATCAAAGTTAAAAGGTCTTACGATTAGTGTTGCAGGCAACTCTTTTATCACATCTACAACTACGAGCATAATTGCGGCAAAAAGACTACCTGACATCATTGGCATGTGAATTTTTCGGAGAATTTTTCCAAATCCGTAGCCCATTCCTTCAGCGGCTTCATCCATGTTATGCGTAATCTTCCCTAAGCTGGCTTCCACCGTATTAAATGCAACTGCCAAAAATCGAACAACATAGGCAAAAATAAGTGCGAATACGGTACCGCTCAAAATCAATCCGGAGGAGATGCCAATATTTTCACGAAGCCAGCTATCAATTGTATTATCAACCCAGCCAAAGGGAATTAATATCCCGACGGCAATTACAGAACCGGGAATGGCGTATCCCATTGAACCTATTCGTGTAGAGAATTTGGTTAGATAATTTGGATTTAAGCGGACTCCATAGGCCATTATAAGAGCCACAAACAGAGCTAATAATCCAGCGATGGAAGCTACTAAAATTGTATTTAGGCTAAATTGGATGAAACGAGCATCAACGGCAGCATCGAAGTTAGTAATCATCATCTCTGTAAGAATAGCGACGGGTATCAAAAATCCAATAAAGACGGGTATAGAGCAGAACAGGGTAGAGGCCCATGCTTTCCATCCCTTTAGATCGTAAACGTAAAGCTGTTTAAATCGTCCGGTGCTGCTTTGGCGGATATTCATCTTATTTCTGCTCCAGCGCTCAATCAGAATCAGAAAAAGAATAAATATGAGCAGGAAACCGGATAATTGTGCTGCTGCGGCTCGTTCCCCCAGGCCAAACCATGTTCGATAAATACCGGTGGTAAAAGTTTGTACTCCAAAGTAATCCACTGTACCGAAATCGTTCAGAGTCTCCATTAATGCCAGCGCCATTCCGGCGGCAATTGAGGGCCGCGCTAAGGGAAGTGCGATTTTATAAAAACTCTGAACAGGAGTTGCTCCCAAACTTCTGCTGGCTTCAAGCAGTGAAGATGATTGTTCTAGAAATGCGGCCCGTGTTAGAAGATAGACGTATGGAAAAAAGACAAACGACATCATCAGTATTGCGCCACCAATGGAGCGAACATTGGGAAAGTAGTAATCGCCCAATCCCCAGCCGGTAATGTCACGTAAAAGTGTTTGAAATGGCCCCGTAAAGGCGAGAAAATCCGTGTATGTATAAGCCATCAGATAGGCAGGTACCGCCATTGGTAAAATGAGTAACCAGTTGAACCATCTGCTGCCGGGGAAGCGACACATTGTAACCAGCCATGCTGATCCGACCCCTAAAATAAAAACGCCCGAACCTACTCCCAGCATCAGCCAAATTGAGTTCTTAACGTAATCGGGAAGTACGGTTGAGGCAAGATGCTGCCAAATATCGCCGCTTGGAATAAAGATATTAGCGGCAACGGTTATTACCGGTATAGAGACCAGTAGTGCAATTCCTATAGTAATGACATTCCACCAGCCTGAACCCGAACTTTCAGACTCTCTTCGATTAAAAAGCGTACTTTTTTTTGTCAACTCAATCAGATTTTGGATCATAAATGAAACACCCAATCTGATTTTTCTCGTCCAAATTCATTTTTAAGAACTGAGTTAGCCGCGTGGTATCCGCACATACCGTGAACTCCGCCACCGGGAGGCGTTGAAGATGAGCAGAAATAGAGGCCTTTTGCGGGAATATTATAGGGATCAATACAACTTACGGGTCTTGAAAACAGTTGGCTAATATCCTGCCGGCCGCCATTGATGTCTCCACCAATATAATTTTCGTTATAATTTTCAAAATCTGCAGTATTCATGGTTACTTTCGATTCAATTACATCTCTAAATCCCGGAGCAAAACGCTCAATCTGATTCTCAATAATTTCAGTCATATCTCGGGTAGAACCACTTGGAACATGGCAATAGGCCCATAGAGTATGCTTATCATCAAGTGTGCGGGTTGCATCAAAAAGGCTCTGTTGGGCTACAAGCACAAATGGATTATTCGAATGAATGCCTTCAGAAATCATCTTTTCAGATTCTGCAATCTCCTCAAAATTTCCTCCCAGGTGAACCGTACCGGCTTTCAAGCAGTTTTTGTCCTTCCACGGTACCGGAGAATTTAAAATATAATCGATTTTGAAAACCCCGGATCCGTATCTGAATGATGAGAGTTTGTTTTTGTAAGCCGGGGGTAATACTTCATCCGCAATTTTCAGGACTTGTAGTGGTGTTAAATCAAATAGTACAGCCCTGCTATCCGGCAGATCTTTCAGTGTAGAAACTTTGAAGTTCGTTTCAATTTCTCCTCCCAATGAAATAAAATAATCGGCCATGGCATCAGCAATGCTTTGTGACCCTCCTTTAGGGAGTGGCCATCCACCGGTATGTGCGGCACCATAAAAAACCAAACCGATCGCAGATGTTGCGATTGAGTTTAGCGGTAAAATACTGTGAGCTGCCATGCCGGCAAAAAGTGCTTGTCCTTTCTCGGTTTTAAATTTTCGTCTGAGTAAAGAAGCCGGCAGCAACCCCTTCATGCCAAATGATGCGAGAGAAATTGGATGTTTTGGAATGGATAAGGGCCCCAGGAAATCCTGAGTTAAACCGTCCCATTTATTAACGATCGGCTCCACAAGTTTTTTATACGTCTCCTCATCATCTTCCAGTAGAAATGCAGTTTCGTAAAGATCGTGGCTTAAAACAGCAGAGTCCTTGCCATCCAGTGGATGAGCTGCCGCGTATTCGGGCTTGATCCACTCTAATCCATAGTTGTTTAACGGTAATTTTTTTAAAAATGGAGATGAAGCTGCCATTGGATGAATGGCAGAGCAGATATCATGTTTGTATCCCGGTGAGATTAGTTCTTTAGTTCGCATACCTCCGCCAACCGTATCGGAAGCTTCAAAAATTTTGACTTCCAATCCTTCCAGGGCCAATCGGATCGCAGCAGCCAGTCCATTGGGACCGGAACCTACAACTACAGCATCATATGTTGGTAAAGGGGGACTCACGTGATAAACTATATTCAATCTAAATTAAGATAGTAAAGGTAAGCAAAGTCAGATCAAACCTGAAGAGAAAAGCATCTGTTTGACAGATTTGGGTAAGGAGTGTTTTTTGAGATTTGAATCAAACATTTTCAAACCATTTTGAGATGAATGCGTCTAATTAACAGATCAATGAAAACATATAAAAGAGTGGTGAAAGTCATGAGAAAATTAGGCGTTCTATTAATTATTTTAAGTTTTAGTGCTGTAACTATTCAGGCACAGAATATGCAGAATCGAGGATTGATGGATCCCGGTGTTGAGCAAATTGTTACCACATACGGTAATCAGATTAACATTACTGATGATCAGCTTGCCGAGATTATAGAGAAGCAGTTTCAATATCGCGAAACGATGCGGGAAGCAAGAATGCAAAGTAACAGAGCAGAGCGCGGTCAACAGCAGCGTCAGGTTCGCCAGGGCGAAAATCTTCGTGGACAGCACAGTCAATCTATACTAAATAGTGTGCTCACCGATAGTCAGATGAATCAGCTTAAGGGACTCATGAAGGATCGGGCTGAGTTTTCTCATAGATACACCACTGTACGGCATCAAAAAATGGTGGAACATGCAGGACTCGAAGGTGAGAAAAGAGCAGCAGTACTTGAGATGATGAATCGCCATGCAGATCAACGGCATCAGATGCAGCTAACAATGATTGAAAACCCCGGATCTGTGGATGCAGATGAGAGACAGCAGATGATGGAAACGATGCAGGCTGATCGCGAAGAACTTAAATCTCTGTTGACAGTGGAGGAATATCAAAATTTAATGCAATTTATGGATAACCGGCAAAATCGCCAGGATCGCGGTATGAACCAAAGACCGGGCAATCGTCGCCAAAACAGATAATAGGTAAGACTCAGATATGATGGAGTTTTGATGAGCAGCAGAAAAGATGAGTTTAAAAAACAGATTCCTGAGCTGTATCCAAGACTCCATCGTTCTATGACTGCATATCTGGCCGGCAGCGGTGTAGAACCTGATGACGTACTGCAGGATACATTTTTGAAAGCCTACCGTAATATTGATCAGTTTGAAGGGAAATCCGGATTCTACACATGGTTGTACTCCATAGCGAGAAATTTAAGTATCGATGAGTTCAGAAAACGGAAGCATGAAAGCAAACGAAGTTCAGTGCCTGTAGAGGAGTTCGAAATAGAATCAGATGATTTCCAGTCGGAAGACCTAAAGGAGAACATTCTGATTTTAAGAAAGGCTATTGCGGAGCTACCTGAGCTGTTAAGAACAATTGTAATTATGAAAACAATAGATGGAATGAGTTATCCTGAAATTTCGGAGGTACTGGATGTGAATGAACAGACTTTAAAAAACAGGATGTTCCGGGCTCGTAAAGAACTGGCAGGTATTTTAGAAAAAATGGGAGTCAAAGAATTATGAAACTATTTGATAAACAAAATCAAAATAATCTATCAAAGCTGGAAAGCGAGATACTCCGTGCTTCTGAGAATGAATTGACAGATCGGGAGCGGAAAGAGCTTGAAAAGAAACTGGAACAAAACCCTGAGTTGAAAAAAGTATACAAAGAGATTACAAATATGCCAGATCTCTCAAAAGCTTACGATTATAATTTACTTTCAGGCAAGGAAATAGATGGACGGGTAGACCATCTGCTTGGTATTATTGAGCAGGAGGAATCTAACTCCAAATCGTTCGCGAACCTTTCTATCCACCTTTTCAAACGATATGCTCTAGCTGCATCGATCATTTTCTTAGCTCTTACATCGAGCTTCTATTTCAGTTATAGTGTAAATCCTGATAATGATTTCTTAGTAGAAGAGCTGCTCTATCCGATAGAAGAGAGTGATACTGAAACGTACGTCTATTATTTAGAACAACTATTCGAACAGTAAATTGATGAATATGAATACAAAAACTAAAGCTCTGCTGGCATTCTTAGTTATTTTTCTTCTGGGTGGCATTTCCGGTTATCTTATTAAGGACTCGTTAATTACGTTTGATCGTGACAGAAGCTCCGAACGAGTTGATCGTCAGGAAAGGATGAGCGAACGCTCTTTCAGCACAGAGGAGGAGAGAGCATCGCATAGGCAGCAAATGAGGCAGAGGGCTCAAAATCGATTATCTGATCGATTGGATTTAACAGACAATCAGAAGGAAGATTTTTTTGATAGACTTCACAACTACCAATCAGAAATCCGAGATTCAGTTAGAACACTACGATCTATTGAAAACCGGTTTATTCAAGATCATTACTATCGATTCAAAGATGATGTTTCGGTTCTTTTGAACGAAGAGCAGCTTCAGCGACTTGATGGGGTTTTTCATCCCGATTCCATCCGTCAACGCCAACCACAACATTTTCGTCGCTGAAGTAAGATATTCTTGATTGGATATCATCAGTATCTCAGGCTAATCGGGGAGAGGAGAATTAATAAGATGCTGTTATAATCTCACGACTTTTAGGTAAGAATAGACTTTTCAACTTCAATGTAAACGCTTACATTATAGTATTGATTCGTTTTTCAATACTATCGTCATCAAGCAATCGCTTCTTATGGAGTGATGTTGAAAAACTTGTAAGAAGTGAAGAAAAGAATCTGAATTTTTACTCAAATTTATAAGTCATGCTAAAACTTTTTAAGAATAACGTCTGGGCTGTTCTCTCA
Source organism: uncultured Rhodohalobacter sp. (assembly GCA_964535495.1). GTDB lineage: Bacteria > Bacteroidota > Rhodothermia > Balneolales > Balneolaceae > Rhodohalobacter. The sequence continues at coordinate 2,047 of CAZHUP010000012.1, read as the reverse complement.
AGCTTATTATTGGTTTCTCTTTTTGTGGGTTGCACACCGGATGAATCGTCTCAAACAGCAGAAATCGCTCCTCCGGAGTGGTCGGTAAATGCTACTATTTATGAAGTAAATGTACGCCAGTTTTCACCGGAGGGGACCTTCGAAGCATTCTCTGAAGACATTCCGCGTTTAAAAGATATGGGGGTTGATATATTGTGGCTGATGCCGATACACCCAATTGGTGAAGAGAACCGGAAAGGCACGCTGGGAAGTTACTACAGTATTGTGGATTACACTGAAGTTAATCCGGAGTTTGGAACTAAAGAAGATTTACAAAACCTCGTGAATAAAGCTCATGAGCATGATATGAAGGTTATCATCGACTGGGTTGCAAATCACACAGCATGGGATGCAGTATGGACAGAAACAAACCCGGAATTTTACGAAACGGATGAAGATGGAAACTTCTTTCCGCCGATCGAAGATTGGGAAGACGTAATCCAATTGGATGTTGAAAACCGTGATATGTGGGATGCGATGATTTCTGCCATGGAATACTGGGTTCGAGACTACGGAATTGACGGTTTCAGAGCGGACGTTGCTTATATGGTTCCTACAGAATTTTGGATGGAAGCCAGAGAACGTTTGGATGCCATTAAACCTGTATTCATGCTTGCAGAAGCTGAAGAGCCTGAGCTTCATCGTGCATTCGACATGAGCTATGCATGGAATTACGCATCAACTATTCGAGATATTGGAGCAGGTGAGGCAGGATTGGATGCTCTGGATAATGTGCTGTCAGAAAATTTTGCACGATTTGACAAATCTGACTACAGAATGTTCTTTACCACCAACCATGATGAAAATTCCTGGACAGGAAGCGACCCTGATATGTACGGTGATAATTTTGAAAATTTTGCAGTTCTTTCAGCTACTGTTTGGGGAATGCCGCTTGTTTACAACGGACAGGAGAGTGGACTTGACAAACAACTCGAGTTTTTTGAAAAGGATGAGATTGAGTGGAATAATTATGAGTATGAGGAATTTTACACTACACTTCTTCATTTAAATCGAAATAACCGGGCACTGTTTAATGGGGAAGCCGGTGGAGACTATTTGAAAATGACAACAGATTCCGACGACGCAATTTTTGCATATAAGCGAATTACTGCTGAGGATGAAGTTTTTGTGATTCTCAACTTTTCGGATAGCGAACAGTCGTTTGTATTCGATTCGGGAGACCAAGGGGAGTGGACTGATGTATTTTCAGGAAATGAGATTGATGTTCCGGGTAACTTCAGTATGGATGCCAACAGCTACCTGCTTCTCGAAAAGTAAACTGACAGCACTTATTTAAAAATATATCACAAAATAACAGACATGAGCTTTACACCGAAACCTCGTCCAAAACTTAGTTTTTGGCAGATCTGGAATATGAGTTTTGGATTTCTCGGAATTCAGTTCGGATTTGCACTGCAGAACGCAAATGTTAGCCGAATTTTTGAAACACTGGGAGCTGAAGTTGATCTGATTCCTATTTTATGGTTGGCTGCCCCTGTAACCGGATTGGTTATACAGCCAATTGTAGGGTATTTCAGTGATCGAACCTGGACGAGGCTGGGACGCCGCCGTCCTTACTTTTTATGGGGTGCCATATTTGCATCTGCAGCTCTAGTCATTATGCCAAATTCCCCATATTTATGGGTAGCTGCGGGTATGCTTTGGATTTTGGATGCCTCCATTAATATATCGATGGAGCCTTTCCGTGCTTATGTTGGAGACATGCTTCCTTCTGAGCAGCGTACGAAAGGTTTTGCAATGCAGAGCTTCTTTATTGGAACGGGTGCAGTTGTAGCTTCTGCACTTCCCTGGATGATGACAAATTGGTTCGGAATTGCCAATACAGCACCGGAAGGGATGATACCCCCATCAGTTAAATGGTCATTTTACATAGGTGGTGCTATATTTTTCCTGGCTGTACTTTGGACGGTGACCCGATCTCATGAATACTCCCCGGAAGAACTGGAAGAGTTTGAAGCGTATGAAAACGAGCAGATCGAGGATGCTG
>CAZHUP010000011.1:2047-33058 GCA_964535495.1 uncultured Rhodohalobacter sp. | reverse complement strand
GTTCGCAATCGTGGCGCCCCAGCCACCGCCCGACTGGTCTGCCAGCTGATACCCTGTAACGTGTGGATTTCGCTCAAGAAGGGCGTGAACACTCCTCCTGATATTACCTATGCCTTTCCCGTGGATAAAGCGCACCTGATAGATCTCCTCTTCTAGGCATGCACGAATATACTCATCAATTAGAGTGGAGAGATCTTCCGGCGCAAAATAGTGGAGATCCAGAACACCATTAATTGGAATCTTATGTGGCTCGTTAGGATCCATTATCTGTTATATTGGAGAGAGATGTTTTTAAAATTCAAAATTAAAGGTTTGAACGAATTTAAAAACCAATATAAATACAAAAGAACGCCCAAAATAGAATTTGGGCGTTCTTGATTTAACAAGCTACTAAATAGATGTTCTACAGATCCACCTTGTAATCAACCGTATAACGGCTTTCTGCAACCTGTTTGATAAAATCCACTGCCTTTTTGTGATGTGGATTACGAGTGTACATCTGGAAATCCAGATCCGTCTCAAAATCACAGATCAAAACAACATCAAGAGAGTCGGGGTCGTCGTAATTAATTTGAATTCCCACCTCTACACTTTTGATTTCATCTATATTGGTTCGCAACCCTTCAAGAATGAGTTTCAGTTTTTCAGCATTTTTCTCTTTTGAAGCTCCTGCGGCTTCTTCTTTTAGTTTCCACATTACTATATGACGTATCATAGCTTCCTCAAATTTAGGATTGTTAATTTGTTTTTATCTCGTTTTGGCAAACGTGAGATCTGCCTGATCAACACTCGAAGCTGCGTGATCAAGCATTTCCGGTGAGAAGACCCCAACAGCCCAGAGAAAATATTTAGCCTCTTCCGGGTTGTTAGATCGGGTCCATTGATAAACAGCAAGGTATCCTTCTGCAACCTGTTCGAGCTGTGATTCTGATAGATTATCCGGATCAGAAATGACCGGTACCGTCAGTTCAGCCGATACAGGGATGATATTTGGATTGGAAATTTGGTCTGAATTCAGCCCATATATCATAGGCCATATAAAGGGATTATTAAATTCAGCTTCAGCAATACTCCACAGCGATTCACCCGCGTCTACAGTATGGATCTCTGTTTCTGCCGGTGGGGGAGTCTCAGGCTCTGCGGGAGGAGGCTCGGTTTCCTCCACCGATTGATCCAGTTCCGGCGCCGGAGTTACAGGCGCCGTTATCTGTTCTTGGTCAGTTACAAGCTGAGGAGCGTCGTCAGTGATGAATTGACGCGAAAGCAGAAAAATAATAAAAATAGCTAAAGCAACTATAACAGCCGCTGCCGCATAGGTCCAGTTAAACTTTCCTGAATCCCGGGCACTTTTTGTTAATTCTCTTTTTTGCCCTGCATTTAAAGCCGGCATTTTTTGATCAGCCGGCAATTTCGGCTCTACTGCATTCAGATCATCACTACCTTTAGATTCTTTTTTGTCACCTGTTCTGACAGGTATAGGTGTAAATTTTTCTTCTTTTGGTTTTTTCTCTTTAGCATTATCCTGCTTTTTTTGTTCACCCGAATCTCCGGCAGATTTACTCTCAGGAATATTCTTAGCAGGTTTAGGGCGCTCGATTAAAAATTCGTCACCGTCATCCTGGTCATCATCTTTAGCTGATACTTTGGCAGATGGAGGTGAAGATAATTTTTTATGACTCTCATCAGATTCATCATCAGAATCTTTATCCGACGAATCGCCCGGAGACTCATCCAAAACCTGTGCTTGCATATTGGAGTATGGACGATTAACATCTTCACGAAGTGCTTTATAAGGTTTGAAAACAACTTTGTTTTGCCCGGGAATCGTAATTTCTTCGCCAGTTTGTGGATTTACACCGGGCCGTTCATTCATCCATCTTAGTTCAAATTTACCAAATCCGGAAATGCTTACAGACCCGCTTTTCCTCAACCCGGATTCGATAATATTGACTAACTCACCGATAAAACTGTTTGTGGTAGCCTGGCTCTGCTTTGACTGTTCAGCGATAAGCTCAACCAGTTCACTAAAGGTGATTTTTTCACTCATCTTCTTTTCCCACGAACTTTAGTTCATCTTTAAGAACAGAAGAGGGGCTAAATTCTACAACTCGCTTGGGAGGGACGAGCATATACTTTTTATAATGGGGGCTATAAACCTTTTGAACCTCTTTAACTTTACACCCAAAAGTTCCTAAATCAGGAATAGAGACTCCATTTCCACGTGCAAGCTGTTCGGATAATACAGAGACAGCGTCTTCCAGAAGCTCTTTGGTTTGAGCTTTTGACTTGCCGGAAGAAGCGGCTAGTTGGTCTATGAGTTCACGGTAAGTCATGCCTGCAGATGATCTGTTTATTCAATAAACGGAAAAATTGCCGAAAATTCCTAACAAACTCAGAAAATGTGGGTTAACAGCACTTTAAAGATTTCAAGAGATCAAATAAAGTTCCGGAAAGAGTGAATTGAACGAAATATTTGATGATAACCTTATAGTATGCAAACGATTAATGAAAAAACAATTTTTATGTCGGAAGCACTAAATGTTACCGAAAAACTTATAAAATCACACCTCGTTGACGGAGAGTTAAAACCGGGAACAGAGATTGGAATAAAAATTGATCAAACTCTGACTCAGGATGCCACCGGAACACTGGTAATGCTTGAACTGGAAGCTATGGGCCTGGATAGGGCTAAAACAGACATTTCATGTCAATATGTAGATCATAATTTGCTTCAAACGGATAATAAAAATCCGGACGATCATGTTTTTTTAAAATCAGCGGCGAATAAATTTGGAATCTGGTACTCTCGCCCCGGAAATGGTGTAAGTCATCCGGTTCATACCGAACATTTTGCTGAACCCGGAAAAACACTCGCAGGATCAGACAGTCATACACCGGCATCGGGCTGTATGGGAATGTTTGCATTAGGAGCCGGCGGGCTTGATGTTGCATTTGCCATAGCCGGAGAGCCGATGTATCTAAAGATGCCCAAAGTACTCGGAGTAGAGCTGAAGGGGGAAATGCCCGATTGGGTTAGTGCAAAGGATCTTGTACTCGAAATGCTTAGAAGATATGACGTAAAAGGAGCCAGGGGATATGTTATTGAATACTTTGGAGAAGGTTTAAAAGAGCTGAGTACCATGGATCGGCACGTGATTGCCAATATGGGAACAGAAATGGGAGCAACCACAACCATTTTTCCTTCAGATGAAGAAGTGCGCCGATTTATGAAACAGAACGACCGTGAAGAGCAGTGGAGTGAATTGAAAGCAGACGAGGGAGCGACCTACGATGATTATGAGGAATTGATCATGGACGATCTGGAACCGATGATTGCCCTTCCAAGCAGCCCGGGTAATGTTGTACCGGTATCTGAAGTGGAGGGAAAGTCAATCTATCAATCATACATCGGCTCTTCTGCAAACCCGGGATACCGGGATTTTTGGATAACTTCAGAAATTGTGAAAGGTAAACGGATTCACGAAGACGTGAGTTTAGATGTTAATCCTACGTCGAGACAGATAATTGAGAATATGGTTAAGAGCGGAGTAATGCTCCATTTGGTACAGTCTGGAGCGAGAATTCACCAGGCAGGCTGTAACGGCTGTATCGGAATGGGACAGGCCCCGGCGAGCGGACAGAACAGTTTAAGAACAGTTCCGCGAAACTTTCCTGATCGGTCCGGTACGAAAGAAGATTCTGTGTTTTTGGTAAGTCCGGAGACGGCTGCAGCATCAGCACTTACCGGCGAAATTACAGATCCGCGCCGGCTTGAAGAAATTTATAACATGACGTGGCCGGCGTACAGCGACCCGGAGGATTATATTATCAATAAGGAGATGCTGATTGAACCATCAGCGAATGGAGAGAAGAAAGAGCTCAAGAAAGGACCTAATATATCGACAATGCCTGATTTTGATGAGCTTTCCGATTTTGAAGTTCCGGTACTGCTGAAAATGGGAGATGATATCTCGACAGATGAAATATTGAAGGCTGGGGCAGAAGTATTGCCGTTCAGAAGTAATATTCCTGAAATCAGTAAATTTTCCTTTTCCGTTGTGGATGAATCATTCCATGATCGAGCGATTGAGGCAAAGAACAGACATCAGGGACATGTTGTTGTTGCGGGTGAAAACTATGCTCAGGGCTCAAGCAGGGAACATGCAGCAATTGCACCGAGATATTTGGGGCAACAAGCGGTAATTGCAAAAAGTTATGCGCGTATCGGATGGCAGAATCTGGCCAATTTTGGAATCGCTCCTCTTGAGTTCATTGATGAAGAAGATTACGATTCTATTGACCGGGGTGATATCATAAAAGTTGAGGGTATCAGGGAAAAGCTGCAAACCGGAGAAAAAATAACAGTTAAGAATATAACGAAAGGGATAGATTTCACAGTACGCCACTCACTGAGCGGGAGACAATTGAAGTCTCTTCTGGATGGCGGTATTATTAATACTTTCAAAAAGGAAAAGGTTTAAAACAACCCTGTGAGATAGCTTTTAGTGATGTGTACCTATCGTTTCATCTATTATGATATTGAAACAGGAACCCGTAACTTTAATATTCAAAAAAAATACATTTATACACAGATTTTTGATCGATGAGTAAAGAAAAAAATGCAGTTGGTTCTATAGAATTGAACCATACAGAAGCAGACGAAATTGGTGATGATCACATTTCAACATCTGTAAAAACTCCACTTAGAGAAGACGCTTTCGATTTAACGGACGGTGAAAAAATTGAAGAGATTGAAAAGCATTTCGCCAAAATAATGGAAGCCTTAGGGTTAGATTTAAATGATGAGAGTTTAAGTGGTACGCCTCATCGGGTTGCCAAGATGTTCGTAAAGGAAATTTTCAAAGGTCTGAACCCGAAAAATCGCCCAGATGCCCGGAAATTTGGAAACAAGTATGAGTATGGCGATATGGTTGTGGTGAAAAACATTAATGTAACTTCGTTTTGTGAGCACCACTTTTTACCCTTCATTGGCAAGGCCCATGTTGCCTATTACAGTACCGGAAAAGTTATCGGGTTATCCAAAATCAATCGGGTTGTGGACTACTATGCCCGGCGCCCACAAGTGCAGGAGCGATTAACCCTCCAAATTGCTGATGAACTGGAAACAGCTTTGGAATCGAAAGATGTAGCCGTATTTATAGAAAGCAAGCATTTTTGTGTTTCTACCCGTGGAATTCAGGACCGGGAGAGCAGTACGGTAACTACAGAGTACAGAGGGAAATTTAAAGATGAGATGACTCAACAGCGGTTTATTGATTACATCAAAGCTCAAACCGAAATGACCTGATTCATAAGGTTTCGGCAGATATTTTAGATTAATCAACAACTTCACCATTATTAATAGATAACAATGGCACAAAAGGAGCAATCAAAACTGTATCTCTATAACAGTTTGTCGCGCAAAAAAGAGCTATTCGAACCGATTAACCCTCCTTTTGTAGGACTTTATGTTTGCGGACCCACTGTTTACGGTGATCCTCATTTAGGCCATGCCAGAGCTGCAATTACTTTCGATGTTGTTTACAGATATCTGAATTATCTTGGCCATAAGGTTCGCTATGTTCGCAACATCACTGATGTAGGTCATCTCGAAAATGAGGAAGCTGAACAGGGAGAAGATAAGATTGCTAAAAAAGCGCGTCTGGAAGAGATTGAACCGATGGAGGTGGTTCAGACCTACACGATTAAATATCATGAAGGGGTGGATGCGCTGAACTGTATTCGACCGAGTATCGAGCCGACGGCTTCAGGTCATATTATTGAACAAATTGATCTCATTGAAAAAATACTAGAGAACGGGTTTGCATACGAGGTAAACGGAAGCGTCTATTTTGATTTGATGAAGTATCGCGAGAGTAACGACTATGGTACACTCTCAGGCAAGGTATTGGAAGATTTACAGTCCGGAAGCCGAGATACAGAAGGGATGGACGAAAAAAAGAGTCCGCACGATTTTGCGCTATGGAAAAAGGCAAATCCGGAACACATTATGCGATGGCGTTCCCCATGGAGTGTGGGATTTCCCGGCTGGCACCTGGAGTGCACTACGATGAGTACGAAGTATCTGGGCGATAAGTTTGATATCCACGGCGGCGGTCTCGATTTGCAGTTTCCCCACCACGAAGCAGAAATTGCCCAGTGCCGTGGTGCTCACGGCCACGATCCTGTTAATTACTGGATGCACAACAATATGGTGACTATTGATGGTGCCAAGATGAGCAAAAGTGCCGGTAACTTTATTAACCTGGAGGAGCTCTTTGAAGGAAATCATGAAAAACTGGAAAAAGCGTATAATCCAATGGTAGCACGCTTTCTGATGCTTCAGAGTCATTACAGAAGTAAAATTGACTTCTCGAATGAAGCACTGGCTGCTGCAGAAAAAGGATATCACAAGCTGATGAACGCAGTAGACATCCTGAATAAAATGGATCCGCCCAAAAATGGAACTGACGGAAAAATAGACGAAGAGATTTTGGCTGCTTGTAATAAGTGTCACTCAGCTATGAATGATGATTTTAATACGGCTCTTGTTCTTGCTGCACTGTTCGACTTAGGCAGCAAAGTGAATGCACTTCACAATGGCCAAATCGACAAGTCTGATATTTCACTTTCTGCCTTTACTACTCTTTCCAAAACAATGAATGAGTTTGTATATGATGTAATGGGACTTGAGGCTCAGACCAAGTCCGACAGCAGTAAAACGGATGAGTTGATACAGCTTCTGATTGAAATACGTGCGGAAGCGCGCGAGAAAAAAGATTTTGCTACATCTGATAAAATCAGAGACGATCTTTTAGGGATTGGGATCCGTCTAAAAGACGACAAAAGCGGTAAAACCACGTACGAAATTGATGTTTCATAGTTTTCAAAAAGCTCTGAAATGGATTTTTGTCGGTCTGATTAAGATTTATCAGGCAGTACTTTCTCCATTTTTAGGGCCAAGCTGCAGGCACGTTCCAACTTGCTCCAACTACACAATTGAAGCCATTGAGGAGTGGGGAGTGTTGAAGGGAACATGGCTGGGAATGAAACGGATTTCAAGATGCCATCCGTGGGGCACTTCCGGATATGATCCGGTTCCGAAGAGAGAAATTTCAGAAGAAAATTCCGACTGATCCATTTTTTACTATGCTCTCTGGCTGATATCTTCTAATGGAAATGAAGTTTAACTGAATAAACCTCTATTTGAACGTATAAAGAAATTTAATAACGATGGATAAATTGATAAAGTCATTTTACCCGAATGCTGATGATGGTAAGATCGTCACCAAAAACTGTATGGATAAACTCCGAAATGAACATGGTTTTCATACATCAAAAACCATAATGGCTACATCAGTTTGCAGTGATGAAATAATTCGCTCCTCGACAAATTTTCGGGACTATCTCGGAGTGGAAACTCCGTTCTCCATGGGGGGGCTTAGTGGATTCCCATTCTCTGGTCTAACCGGATTAGGTGCCTTCACGGCTCATATACCGGATGATGGTTTTGCGGTAATTATTTACGGTCCTCATATCGGTTTTACAAAAGAGGAGAAGGTCGGTTATGTACGGCGTATTGGCCAGGCTAAAGAGAGTACATGCTGCGGAGCACTTAAAGCATCTGTTGATGCGTTGAAGAATGGAACCGTGGGTCAGAGAGATAGTGAGCTGGATTATCAGCAGTGGAAATTGGAGGAGACTTTGAGTCGTGAAGAGAAACAAATTCTGGCAGAAAGTCATCCGATTGTAGAAGCTACAGAAGTGATGTACAAAGCGATCGATCAACGAATAAAGACATTACTGGAAAAGAGTGCTAATAATCTGAAAAATTGCAAAATTGCATTGGTAGGAGGTGTGATCATTAATACAGATCACGAACTGCCCGACTGGTTTGATCTGCGTGAATTTTCAGTCAAATCATATTAATTATTAAATAAGTTTACTTATGAAGAAAAAGCGGCCAGAGCGTCCAGAACGTCCACAAAGACCCGGCAGAAGACGAGATTCAGAAGAACCTTTCAGCCAGAAAAAAAGCACTTCCAAGCCTAGAAAAGGAAAAAAGGCGAGAAAGGGGCCGGATAAATCCAATAGAGCAAATCAAGAGAAATATCTCAGAGATGAGATTAGACTCAATAAATTTATTGCGCATGCCGGATTTAGCTCCAGAAGAGACGCGGATGAATATATTGAAGCCGGAAAGGTTAAGATTAATGGCAAAGTGGTAACAGAGCTGGGAACAAAAGTTTCTACCGATGACAAAGTGGAAGTGGATGGCCAACGGGTATCACTTGAGCCGTTTGTTTACATTTTGCTGAATAAAGGAAAGGATACCATCAGTACGACGGATGATGAAAAAGATAGAAATACGGTTCTGGATGCAGTAGAAGATGCCACCGGCTATAGGGTGTATCCTGTAGGCCGATTAGACAGAAATACAATGGGACTTTTGCTGTTGACAAACGACGGCGATCTGGCTCACAGACTGATGCACCCGAGTTTTAAGGTTAAAAAAACCTACGAAGTTGAGACCGATCGGGTGTTGACAGATGATGAGCTGATAGAGATGAGAGGTGGTATTGAGCTGGAAGACGGTCCTATTCAGCCGACAAAGGTTCAGCGAAGTGGTTATATCCCCAATATTATAATCATTACGGTGTTTGAAGGAAGAAATCACCTGATTCGACGCATGATCGCTTATTTTGGAACAGATGTAAAACGGCTTAAGAGAATTCGATATGCCGGTTTAAATGATAAAGACATGCGAATTGGAAGATGGCGTTACCTCAAACAGAAAGAGATTAATGATCTCCGAAAACTTGTTAAACTCGATACGCTCGATTTCAACAGAGAGGGTGCATGAAGGCAAGCAGGGTAGATAAAATTTCCGGTAATGTGGAATCAAAGGAAGGGTTACCGATCTATTTCGACCTCTACACTCCTTTTTCAACTTCAGGACCCACCCTGCCACTCATTCTTTTTCTGCACGGTTTTAAAGGCTTTAAGGATTGGGGAGCATTTCCTGATGCCTGTGAAGAACTTTCAAAAGCCGGTTTCGGTGTGCTGGCAATGAATTTTTCCCACAACGGAGTTGGAGAAAATATGTTGGAGTTTGATCAGCTCGATCTATTCGAAAAAGAAACCCTCAGCAGAGATTTGAATGACATCGGAACAGTTATTGAAGCAGTAAAGAGTAAAGAGATAAGTTCTGATAAAGTTGTTTTAGATTCTGACAGAATCGGGATCATTGGCCATTCTCGTGGCGGACATACCGCAGTGGCTGCAGCAGCAGAATACTCCGAAATTATGACTCTGGTAACGTGGAGTGCTGTATCCAACTATAATGATCGATGGAGTGATAGCATGATCAATGATTGGGAAACGAAGGGGTATACAGAGATTAAAAATTCCCGTACCAATCAGGTTATGAAAATCGGGAAAGCAGTTTATGATGATGCCATAGCCAATGCAGATAGGCTGATGGCGATAAAACGGGTTGAAGAGCTGCATATCCCCTCAATGTTTATTGCCGGAAAAGATGATGAAGCTGTACCATTTAGTGAATCTGAGCAGCTATACAGGGCTTGTCCAGCCGATCAAAAAGAGATTCGTCTTATCAAAAATGCCGGCCATACGTTTAACGTTGCTCACCCGTTTGAAGAGGAGAACTTTCCTGAAGCCTTTGAAGAAGTGCTGGATTTGACGGAAGGCTGGTTTCTCGAAAATCTGAAGTAGTTTTTTAAATATGCGCTCTGTAGTCTCTCTACTTAACATCTTGGTACTTCTTTCTCTATTGAGTTTGTTAAGCGTTTCTAAATCCGACGCGCAAACAGCTGTTCTCATTGAGGATGAAAGTTTTAAAGTTGACGCTCAAGCGGCAATAGATTCCCTGTATAATCAAAACCAAGAAGGAGCCAGGTTGATTCTTGAACCCTGGATAGAAAGACACCCCGATCATCCTCTTTGGACACTATGGAGTGGTATGGAGCTTTGGTGGACGGTTTTGAATGACCTCCATAATACAGAGAATGACGATGAGTTTTTTAATGTGATGAAGCAGGCTGACTATGAAGCTTCAAGGCTGCTTAGAAGGCATCGTGATCATCCTGACGGACTCATTATCAGGGCAATTGCTAACGGGTATACAGCACGCCATCATTCAAACCGAGAAGAGTGGCTAACTGCAGCCAATATAGGGCGAAAAGCCTATCAAGCCTATTCCAGGCTGATGGATGTGGTTCCGAATCTGCCGGATAATACATTTGCAGAAGGAATGAAGCGATATTATGCTGCCTATATACCGGATAACTATCCAGTAGTGCGAGCGGTATCATGGTTTCTGCCAGACGGTGATCGGGATGAGGGGTTAAAACAGCTGGGAATTGCATCTCAAGAGGGAGTTTTTGCAAGGCCGGAAGCCACCTACTTTTTAGGAAATATTTTATTGAATTATGAGGGTAATTATGAGCAAGCACTCATTCACTTTCATGGTTTGGTTAACCTATATCCCCATAATACATACTACAGCAGGTTGTATGCCAGAACGTTATATCGACTAAACCGTTACCGGGATGTTCTCGAGTTCACCGAAGCGATTGTAAATGATGGTTCCAATCTACCGGCACATGACAAGAAAATTTTAGAAGAAGAGATTTATTACTGGATGGGTCTTGCACAATATCAAATGGGTGATTTACCTGAAGCATTGGAGTCGTTTAAAAAATCTTATGATACCGGACGGGTATTGCCAAACTCAAAAAATCGTCCTTTACAAGCGCTGTCAGCCTATCAAGCCGGAAGAACCAGTGAGAGATTGGATGATTCTGATGAGGCAGGTGTCTTCTATCAAAGAGTTTTAGATCAGGAAAATAGCGATCAAGCTAAACATTTAGCACGTCAGCGACTGGAGACTTTAAATTAGATGTAATACTTAATTGTATTACGGGGCAAAGTGTAATCCTCCTTACTATTTTGTACATTTTGTGAAAAAATATCTGCAGATGAAAATATTTCAAGTTGACGCGTTTACAAATCAAATTTTTTCCGGCAATCCGGCCGCTGTTGTACCACTCGAGACTTGGCTTGACGTTAATGTGATGCAGCAAATAGCTTCGGAAAACAACCTCTCTGAAACTGCTTTTCTCGTTCAGAATAGAGACGGCTCTTACCGTCTCCGGTGGTTTACTCCTACAACTGAAGTCGATCTGTGCGGACACGCCACGCTTGCCACAGCCCATGTACTGTTTGAACATGAGGGATATAGTGAGAATAAAATTCGGTTTGAGTCTAACAGTGGCCCTCTAACTGTTGAAAAGCGAAATGACCTCTACTGGATGAATTTTCCGTCACAGCCACCGGATAAAATTCCGGTTCCAAAATTGATCCCTGATGCTTTAGGTACCATACCCATTTATACCGGAATGAATGTAGATCTACTGGTATTGGTGAATGATGAAGAAACGGTTGCCAAGATGAAGCCTGATCTTATAATTTTGGAGAGAATGGAGGCGAGAGGTGTGATTGTTACCGCCCCCGGAAATGACGTTGACTTTGTGAGCCGATTTTTCGCCCCAAATGTAGGTGTTCCGGAAGATCCTGTAACCGGTTCAGCTCATACTGTTTTAACCCCATTCTGGTCCAAGAGGTTATCTAAAAAACATTTAAAAGCTCGTCAGCTTTCAAAGCGTGGCGGACATATTCATTGCACTCAGCTTGATAATCGAGTAGAAATTGGTGGGTCGGCCATCACTTATATGACAGGATCAATACAGGTCTAAATGTTTATTCTGCTGCTCATTTTAGGAGTAATTGCCGGAATTATGGCCGGCTTTTTTGGAGTAGGGGGTGGCTTACTCTTTTCACCAATTCTTTTTTTTCTATTTACAACTTTAGAAGTGAGCTCACCGGTATCATGGACAATAGGGTCGTCACTTTTTTGTACGTTCATAGCCGCTACAAGCAGCACTATTCAGCAGAGAAGTCACAAGAACACCTTTTGGAAGGAGGGAGTTACAATTGGTCTGTTGGGCTCTCTGGGAGTTTATGCGGGCAAGAGTATTGTTACCAGCAGTTTTTACACTGAGGATGTATTCGTTTCCTTCTTTGTGATTTTACTTGTGTTTGTTTCATTCCTCTTCTACCGAAGGAGTAAATCGAATGTAACACTTCAGTTAAAGGGCGAAAATCCGGGTCTGTTCAAACAGCTTGGAGCCGGTGGTTTTGGCGGACTTATTTCTTCGATGGCAGGCGTAGGCGGTGGAGTTGTATTAGTTCCCATACTAAATTTATGGTACAGACTTTCCATTTCTAAAGCTATAAGTATCTCTTCATTAGCAATAGTTTTGATATCACTTTCGGGGTGGTTGCAATATGCCCTCTTAGCCGGTTCACCCGATGGAGTTACAAACTTTACCCTTGGCTATGTCGATTTTGGGACAAGTTTACCGTTAGTTATCGGTGCCTTCTTAGGAGGTTTTTATGGTGTTAAACTCAATAAAAAAGCTACAACAAGCAGAGTTCAGATGGGTTTCTCAATTCTGGTAATTGCCATTGCACTATCGATGATTTGGAACTTGTTATAAAACAGTGCTCCTAAAGGCATAGTCATATAAGTCACCCCGGTTGGTGAGATTCTATCGCTTTCTAGCCATATCTATATTTAAAAAGGCTGTCTGTTTTTACTATTTATATGTTGATCTGTGTTCAGCATTGGCAAGCAACTGGAAGATTAGAATGTTCAGCAGGGTGAGGGTTGGTGTCTCTTTAAATTACTATATTAAAATATTCTAATAAACGGCCGATATAGATAGTGATATGACTGAGAAGAGAATAAAAAACAGAGAAAGAGATAGGTTTTGGAATCCAATTGCACTGGATCAGCTTTTGGGTAAACTGGAAAATGAAAAACTGAAAGTTGTTGCAACTATCCTGGGATGGGTAGTTCTTATTGGGTTGTCAATCTACTCAGTTTTGGCAATGATACCCGAAAGTTGGGTGGCTTTAAATGTCGAGCAGGTTAACATTATTACTTTTTTTCTAGTCTATCCTCCGCTTATTATTGGTGCACTATTGCTGTTCTGGTTTGGCTTTGAATGGGGATTTATCCCGGTATTTCTATCGTCTTTTGTGATTGCCTTCTCCGCTGAAATGCCAATTGAGTGGTCGCTGCTCTTTGCCTTTTCTTTTATTTTGGGTCTCGGGATCTATGCTTTGGCGTATCATTGTGTGCCGGCATCAATCGATCTGCGCAGTATTAAGAGTATCGCATTTTTTACAGTTGTTTCCCTTGTTGCTGCAATGGCCAGCTCACTGGGTTCGTTTGTGTGGAGTTTAAATCAAGGTATTGACGCAGTATTGACTGTTAAAATTTGGAACGGATGGTGGACCGGCGCATTCTTTCAATCCATTTTAATTATCGGTCCACTCTTGTTTATTCTGTCACCAACAATTCTGGGATGGAGGGATAACTATTTGATGAAGCCGTCTCCAAAACAGGAGGTTACACTAGGGTGGGTTTATGGCGCTATCTCCTCTGTGGTAGTTGTTGTACTGATGTTTGTAGTTGGAGGTCGGATATTGGGAAATCGAGGTATAACTGAGGCAGTAGCAAATTCAGACATAATTGCTGCGCAGCGTGTTTTTCAGGCAACTGAATCGTACCAGCTAATCTTCTGGATATCTATAGGAATTATACTCACAGTTGGTTTGACCGGAATTTATCTTGTCTCCTCCTGGAATAACAGTTTACGCGATGAGGTTGATAAACAGACATCAAAGCTGAAAAAACGTGAAGTGGATTTGGAAAAAGCTGTTTCTGAAAGAGACCTTTTATTGAATGAGATTCATGGCAGAGTTCAGAATAATCTTGGTATAATTCTGGCTCTTTTTGAGCTTCAGCTTAAGCGCACAGGAGATGACTCCCTGGTTGAAACACTTAGAGGTTCCAAATCCAGAATTCGTGCTATTTCGCTTCTTCACGAACACCTTTCCCAAAGCGGTAGTCATAGCTCACTGAACCTTAAGTCTTATGTAATCAAACTGTCAAACCGGCTTGAGCAAGATTATCGTCACCAGAATACAAGAGCAAATATTTCACTTTATGCAGGAGATCTGCTAATGGACCTGGAGCGCGCAGTGCCGGTCTGTATGGTTATAAATGAGATACTGAGTCAAGTTTATGAAAATATATATGGAAATGATGTAGAGGGAGTAATCAGTGTCGACCTCTACTCAGATACGGAGCAGTTTTATATTGTAGTTCGGGAAAATGGACAACTCCCACCATGTTTGTTCGACTGGGAGAACAAATCAGAATTAAGTATGAAACTGGTCCGCTCTCTCACCAAACAGATTAAAGGTGAGATGATTCTGGATGATCAGAAAAATTCTATAGCGATACTTTTCCCCATAAGTTCTTTAGAAGTAGAAAAAAAGGAAGGAATAGTAGAAAAGACGGTAATAAATTCGGAAACGAGTTAATACCCCGCAACATGGCCATCACCACGGCTGTCTACAGCTCCGCTCATCACACCGTTCTCATCAATAAAAATGATATGAGTGAGTGCTATATTGCCAATTCTTTCTACCTGATGTCCCAATGCTTCCAGCTTTTCGACGGTATCATTCGAGAAGTATAAACCCTCAACATAAAGTTTGTCCGGCAACCACTGGTGATGAACCCTGGGAGCCGCAATTGCTTGATTGGCATTCATTTCAAAAAGGGCCATATTCAGAAAGTTTTGCAGCGTAGCAGTAATGATTCTCGGTCCACCCGCTCCACCTCCTGCAAATACCGGTTTGTTGTTTTTCAGAACTATAGTAGGGCTCATGCTGCTTAACATACGTTTCCCGGGTTCAATGGAGTTTGCTTCAGCTCCGATTAATCCAAACATATTGGGTTCTCCGGGTTTTGCTGAGAAATCATCCATCTCATTATTCATTAGAAAACCTGCACCGGATACGGTTACGAAACTCCCAAAGGAACCATTTAGGGTAGTGTTGACGGCAACAATATTTCCATGTCGGTCTGCTACATTAAAATGAGTTGTTTCATCACTTTCAACTACGTCATGCGGCTGTCCGTGAGAAATAGTTTCGCTTGATGAAGCAGAAGAGGGGTTAAAGTCTGATATTCTATTTGCCAAATAATTTTGATCCAACAACTCTTCAGTGGGGATTTCAGAAAAATCGGGATCACCAAGCCAGTAATTTCTGTCTGCAAATGATCTCCTTAACGTTTCTGCAAGCCTATGTACATAATCGGCACTGTTGAGACCATATTCATCAATATTTATTTCACTCAGCATGTTCAACACTTGTGAAATTACAACACCGCCACTGCTAGGCGGTGGCATCATAAATAATTCATAATCAAGAAACTCTGCCTTGATAGGTTTGCGCCAAACGCTTTTGTAATCTCTGAGATCGCGTAGTGTAATTACCCCTCCGGTTCGACTCATCTCTTCAACAATCAAACGACCTGTAAGTCCTGAGTAAAACCCTCTGCGTCCCATATTGGCAATACGCTTCAGTGTCTCTGCTAAATCCTTTTGAATAAACAGATCTCCGGCTTTCCACGGTGAACCATCCGATTTTATAAAAACCTCCTTAGATCCGTCAAATTCGCGCAGACGATCAGCTGCACGGTTCAATGACCGAGCATGTGAGTGGGATAAAACGTAGCCCTCTTCGGCCAGCCGAATGGCCGGTTCCATCACAATTTCAAGCGCGAGTGTTCCATATCTCTCCAATGCGGTAATCATTCCGTCAACCGTTCCCGGCACACCGGAGGCCAGACCTCCAATCTTGCTTTTCTCGCTCAAATATTCTCCATCTTCATCGAGGTACATATCTCTGGTGGCCCTGGTCGGTGCTCTCTCTCTAAAATCCAATGTATTAATAACACCGTCCCGTGTGTGAAGTACCATAAAACCACCACCGCCAATATTGCCGGCTCTGGGAAGCGTAACCGCCAGGGCAAACTGTACGGCTACTGCAGCATCAACGGCGTTACCTCCCTTTTTAAGAATTTCGAGTCCGGCTTCTGAGGCATAGCGATCAGCTGAAGTAACAATACCATTTTGATGAATATCAGGCTGAGAGACCTGCGCCATTGAAAGATCATAATGCGACAAGAAGAATAGAGCAGAGAGCAGAAGTGTGAGCAGTATTCTAGAAAAAGACATAGTTGTAGATGATATAATAAATGAGATTATTCTCAGGCTCGTGGATGAAACTCTTTATGAACCTGATGCAGTAAAGAACGGTCAACGTGAGTGTAAATTTCAGTTGTAATGATAGACGTGTGTCCAAGCATCTCTTGAACGGCCCTTAAATCAGCTCCCCCCTCAAGCAGATGCGTGGCAAAGGAGTGCCGGAATATATGGGGAAATACGTTTTTATCGATATCTGCTTTTTGAGCATACTTATTTACAATGTTCCAAATGCTCATCCGTGTAAGTGGGCCACCTCGCTGGTTTAAGAAGATCTTATTTTCAGATTTGTTTGGCTTTTTAGGGTTTAAAAATTCTTTCCGAGCAGTTTCGATATAGTGCTCAATAGCCTGCTGTGCCATTTCTCCAACCGGAACCAGCCGTTCTTTATTTCCCTTTCCAATTACACGAATAAAACCGATTTCAAAGAAAAGGCGGTTCATTTCCAGATCAGTGAGTTCGCTGACCCGCATACCGCTGGCGTATAAAGTTTCAAGTATTGCGGCGTCTCGTATACCGGCAAAAGTGGTTCGATCTGCTTCGTTGATTATTGCCTCAACCTCCTGCGGATTCAAAACTTCAGGCAGCTTTTTTGCTTTTTTAGGCAATTCAATAAGTTCGGCCGGATTAGCTTCGGCCAGCTTTTCAACAACAATAAATTCATGAAAGCTGCGAATACTTGAAATGTTTCTGGCTATGGTGCTAACGGCCAGTTCCATATCGGTAAGCTCTTCGAGATACTGCTCTATGTGATGCAGAGTAATTCCGTCCAGGCCGGAAATCTGTAGTGAATGAGATACAAAGTGGAGATATCTTCGAAGATCGTTTTCGTAAGAGAGGGTCGAATTTTTAGTCAAACCTTTTTCCAGTTTGATGAACTGTAAATATTGCTTCAGTTCAGATTCGAATGCTCCCATCTGTTACTCCTCTTTTTTCTCATCACTGCTCTTTTCCTCTTCGGAAGCAGTGTTTTCAGACGGAGTCTGTTTTTTATCTTCTTTTTTAGACTTTTCTTCTTTCTCCCTTTTCTTTTTTTCCTCAGGATATTCAATACGACTGTGGTAAACCCCAACTAATATATTCAGAAAAGTCTTTTTGATGGTTTGAATATGTTTGAATGTAAGGGGGCAGTTACTAAGCTGGCCATCATTGATGTG
Organism: uncultured Rhodohalobacter sp.; assembly: GCA_964535495.1. Classification (GTDB taxonomy): domain Bacteria; phylum Bacteroidota; class Rhodothermia; order Balneolales; family Balneolaceae; genus Rhodohalobacter. Next base: position 15,690 of record CAZHUP010000011.1, on the reverse strand, counting down.
ATCGTCCACAAGCCGGTTAATTAAGTTTTCGAGCTTGCTGTAGTTTGGATCTTTCATGGCCCTGGAGGCTGCCTCTACGCCATCAGCCAGCAGAAGTATACCCTGCTCCTTGGTATATGGAGTTGGGCCGTCATAGCGGAAATCTTCTTCAGGTATTGTCTCTTTCTGATTTTGAGCCTTCCCGTAAAAATATTTAATCAGAGAAGTTCCATGGTGCGTTTTAATAAACTCGATGATCACCTTCGGGAGATTGTGCTCTTTGGCTATCTTAACACCTTCGCTAACGTGATTTTTAATCACCAATGCGCTCATTTTAGGTTTGAGCTTATCGTGATCATTCGATTTATTTTGATTCTCGATAAAGTAGGCCGGCTTATCCATCTTTCCGATGTCGTGATACATGGCACCTACTCGGCAGAGAAGTGCATTTGCTCCAATCTCTGACGCGGCAGATTCAGCGAGATTCGCAACCTGCAAGCTGTGATGAAAGGTGCCGGGTGCTTCGTTCATTAATTTTTTCATCAAAGGGAGATTCGTATCACCCAGCTCTAACAGAGTAAAATCGGTTGTGATTTTAAAAAGTTTCTCAATCAAAAGGATAAGCGGATAGGTGAAGAGTATGAAGATTGAGTTGATAACAACGAATAGTACATCCGTACCAAACTGATCGAATCCTGTATAGCGGGTTAATGCAAATCCGCCCAGCACAAAAAGATAACTCCCCATTACTACTCCGGGAGTTGTAAAGAAAAACTGAGATCGATTTTTAATATCTCTTACAGAGAAGACTCCAAGACTACAGGCTACTGTTGTGGCAATTAAATACTCAAAACTATTATCGTGTATGATACCTGTAATCATCGCCAGGGTGATGGTGGCCGTTAATCCTACCCTGGAGTCAAAAATAATAGTCAGAATGATGGGCGCAACAGCAATGGGCACTATATAACTGTTCACACTATCTACCTGGTAAATAGCAGCACTCCCCAGAATGAATAAACCCATCACAATAAAGACCAGCAGAAACATGGATGGATTGTTGAAAATGTTGAGTCTGTAGAGATAGATGTAGAAAAGAAAGACAAGTGCAGCTGCAATTATGACCACTGCTTCTCCAACGAATCGGAGCATTTTTTCGTGGTCTGAAGCGGAGGCGGCTCTCGCTTCTGCCAGGCTTTCCAACATATTTGCTCGTTCCGGAGTAACAATGTCACCTTTCCGGATAATAATTTCTCCCTGTTCTACCGCACCTTTTGTGGTAGAGATGTTCTCAATCCGTTCACTTAAAATAGCCTCTGTGTCTTCCTCGCTATAGATATAGTTAGGCTCAATAATTTTCGAAAATATTTCGAGTCCAACTTCGGCTGCCCGGCTGCTTAAAGATCTTGTAAGTTGAGCTTCAGCATACTCTAAAGCTTCATTTGGATCAAATGTACGGTTAAGATTAATTGTACGCTCTGTCCGGTCAGTAAGGTCTCGGATAATAATTTCATCCTGTTCAATATTCGCTTTTACACGATTTACAATTCCTCTGTTGAGCAACTCATTTGCTACATTGCGAACATTTGACTGAATTTGGTCAACCAAAAGTGTTTGATTGGATGAATCGAGTCGTTTAGATTCATAGTCATTCAGTATGGTGCTCCACGCTTCTTCGGATAAATTCAGATCAGAGAATCTTCGCTCCTGAAAATAACGGATACTGTCATTGGCGGCCGAGCTCTCGTCTGTAAGTTTAGCTCTTTGCCATTGCAGATAGCTGTCTAGTACCGGCTGAAGATTTCTGTAAACCGAATCGATACGGGCGTCGACGGCTACGGCCGCATTTTGATCGATATGGTATACCGGTGGAGTATTTTGCCTGATCTCCTGCCTCTCTTCCTGTAATTCTGCAGATGATTTTTTAAGGGAAAATGTAAACGGAGCTGTCAGGTCATCGGCCCTCCACGGTTCACCAATAGCATAACTAGCCACAGGTTGAAAAGTGGTATGAGGCAGTGTGATGAGAATAGAAATGACAAATACTGAAAAAATGAGAATCCGAAGATATTTTATCTTCTTTTTTTCAGCCTCTTTCAGCTTCTGCTTTTTCTTTTTTCCAATATTGGGTGAAATTTTCCGATTTTTTTGTCCTAAACCCAATTTTTCAAGAATGCTCATAATGATTCATTAGAAGAAAGGTAATCTCAACATTTTACGAGTACCCAATTCATAGTATAGGGAAGGTGACGTTTTATCAAAAATTGATTTTACTGAGAAGTTAAAAATACGATCTAAATTACAACTAAACGGTTATTCACCAATCATTTTTAAAAACTTATTCTCGTCGAGAATTGGAATACCCAATTTCTCTGCTTTATTCAGCTTACTTCCGGCCGAATCACCCGCGAGCAGGAAGTCGGTATTGGAACTCACTGATGAACTAGTTTTACCGCCATGTTTTTCAATCAATTCGGATGCTTCTTTACGAGATAACGACGGTAACGTGCCTGTGAGTACAAATTTCTTGTTTTCTAATACAGTTGATACAACATCCGATTCACTCATCTCAAAGTTGAGACCGGCTTTTCGAAGCTGTTCAATAAGCTGCTGATTTTTTTCGTGGCCAAAAAAGAGTGATACAGATTCTGCAATTTTTGGTCCTATGGAGTCAACCTGCGTCATTTCCTCAGCTTCTGCACGCATAAGGTTATCCATGGATTTAAAATGTGACGCAAGGTCTTTTGCCACCGTCTTGCCAACAAAGCGAATCCCGATGGCGTATATGAGACGTTCCAATGGCTGTTCCTTACTATTTTGAATAGCATCAACTAAATTTTGAGCACTCTTTTCAGCCATTCTCTCCAGCGGCATCAGATCTTTCTTTTCAAGCTTGTAAAGATCAGCGTAGGTTGAGATTAGATTGGCATCGATCAACTGTTCAACGATAGCCTCTCCAAGACCATCAATATCCATGGCATCCCTGGAAGCAAAATGTTTGATACGCTCTCTCACCTGGGGCGGGCACTGTGGGTTGATACATCTCCAGGCAACCTCATCATCCAGTTTTTCAAGTTTTTCGTTACATGCCGGACAATTTTCGGGCATTGAGAAGGGAGGAGATCTATCTTCCCTGTCAGGATTTACGACACTTAATACCTGCGGGATTATTTCTCCGGCTTTTTCGATTACGACCATATCTCCCGGACGAATATCTTTACGTAAAATCTCATCTTCGTTATGGAGAGAAGCTCTTTTTACGGTTGTACCGGCCAGTTGTACCGCCTTCAGCTCTGCAACCGGAGTAATCTTGCCCAATCTGCCAACCTGAAGGGTTATTGATTCGAGAAGGGTAGAGGCTTGCTCTGCTTCAAATTTATATGCAATGGCCCAGCGCGGTGCTTTTGATGTAGAACCGAGTTCTTCACGGTATTGATCTTCATTTACTTTTATAACTACACCATCGATCTCGTAGGGAAGTTGATGCCGTAGTTCATCCCACTCATCAATAACAGTGAAAATTTCATCTATGGATTGGCACACTTTAAAGTGTTTACTAACGGAAAATCCCAGTTTCCGAAGCAGATCCATTTTTGATTTTTGAGTTGGATACTCGGTTTGATTTTCAAGAAGCAGGTCAAATGCGAAAAAGCGTATCGGTCTTCTTGCAACTTCACGGGAATCCTGCATTTTCAAAGAACCCGCAGTGGAATTTCTTGGATTTGCAAACGACTGCAGCCCCTGCTCATCCCGATATTCATTTAATCTTACAAAGGCCTCTTTTTCCATATACGCTTCGCCACGGATTTCAAGAGTGTCTATATCGGTTTCCACTTTTAAAGGGATGTCTGAGATGGTTTTAAGATTTTGCGTGATCTCATCCCCGGTAGTGCCATCACCCCTTGTGGCACCTAATATAAATTTGCCATTTTCGTAACGAAGCCGGATTGAAGCGCCATCAAATTTCATTTCAACGGCATATGTAAATTCAATATCGCCTAAAATGCCGCGAACTCTACGATCAAAATCCCTTAGCTCGTCTTCATTGTAGGTATTGTCGAGACTGAGCATGGGTTGTGGATGCTCAACGTTTGGAAAATCACTGCTTGGCTGTTCACCAACTCTCTGGGATGGCGATCCTTCTACATCCAGATCAAATTCAGACTCAATGTTTCGCAACTCCTCCAGGGCCTGGTCAAATTCCAAATCACTGATGAAAGGCTGAGCCTCCTGGTAATATGCCTTGTTTGCATCTTCAATTAATTGTCGAAGTTCTTCAGCCCTGGCCTTAGCCTCTTGTTTGTTCATTCCTGATAAATAGTTGAGTTTTTAAAAAGATGGCCTGTCAGCAATAGAGTCAGGTTCAGCTATGTTCGGGGGGAGTTCGAACGGAATTGGTGATGCCCATTTTGGTTCAGCTTCAAAAATATCCCGGGTTAACTCTACTGCGTTCTCTTCTGCATTGAAATGCTCCTGTCGAAAATTGTCAATTCTATGTCCATTCAAGAAAAGCAGCATATTACTGTACTGTCCACGCACCCGTATGGTGTCACTGAATTCAAAATTGAATGCTATACCCTCTTCAAGCCAGTATGGGTCTATTCTTGGTTTCAGATCGCTCCAAACGCGTACCGGTTCAAGCCGACCCGTGGCTGCGTAAATGGTTAAATAAAGGGTTTCTTCCAATTCAGCAGGTATTGCCGTTTCAGGCTGTTGATCGGGCGTCTCTGTAATATCTAATGGAATTCCGGTTTCACCCTCCTGGATTGTCTCTTCAGGGACAGGTGGTGATACATTTATTTGAGTATCGTCTGTTACAAAAAAGTCATTTGTGAAGATGTAGTACATTAAAAAAATTACCACCAGAACAATCAGGCCAATCCCTATTAATCGAACCGGGGCGTTGTTGCGATTGGTCGAAAATCGCTTACCCATGTCAGCCCAATTGATATTGCGAACATTAGGCGGTTCTGAAGAGCTGGTTTTTTTTTGGGGAGCTGGAGTCTCTTTTTGATAAGAGACTTCGGGTTGATCGCCACTCTCGCTTTCATTTATTGCATCATCTGAGGAGACAACATCAGGTTTATCCTTTTTATCCTTGGGGATTTCTTTTTCAGCAGGTTTTGAAGATGGTGGTGCTAATTCAGGATACGCTTTTAAAAGATGATGATTGTAGCCTCCTACCTCTAATGCATCCAGAGCCTCAACAACCAATTGATCATCGAGCTTAAGTTTTCGGCCATAGGTACGAACAAAACTTCTGATGTAAGTCTGGATTTCTGTTGAATTATCAAAAATTGAATCATCCTCGATGGATTGCAGGGTGGAGAGAGGAATTTTTGTGGCACTTTGAATGTCCTGAACCGTAAAACCGAGGTGTTCCCGAATTTTGACTAAATCTTTCCCGAGTGAAGGCATAGAGTTTATTTTTGATTGTTTTCGATGTTCAAATCTAATTAAATATAGGGCTTTCCAAAAGAGTCAGCCTAAAATGTACCATAAATTGTAAGGAATGGAGAAAAAATGGTCCATATAATTAAAACAAGCTGATTTTAATTCTATTTCATTCGTCTATGTGGAAAATATTAGAACCATATTTTGAATTACTTTTTCCCGTAGTCTGCCCTTGTTGCGGCTCTTCGATTCAGCAATCCGGTAAACATCTTTGCAACTGGTGCAGTAAACAGAGGTTTGAAGATGCTGAAATTGACAAAAACCTGTTTTTGCCTGATTCTGTTAAACGTCAGTTTTCGATGTGGAAATTTGACAAAGGTGGATATTTGCAGCAAATGCTTCACAATTTAAAGTATAATTTTCTGCAGTCAGTGGGTGAAGATTTAGGCATTATTTTAGCAGAGAAGTTTTTATCAGTACATCAAGGGCAATTGAATGAGCTATTTAGACATGGAGAACCTATTATTGTTCCGGTACCCCTTCACAAAAGCAAACTGCGAAAGAGAGGTTTCAATCAGGCCGGTGCATTGGCAAGAGGGTTTTCAAGAAAGACCGGCTGGCAAGTCATTCCACAGGGGAGTGTTCAACGAATAAAGAGAACAACTACACAGACAGGGCTATCTTCGGAAAAGAGAACGAGTAATTTAAAAAATGCATTTCTGGTGCAGGAGAATGTAGATTTGGAATATAAAACTCCGGTAATCATAGATGATGTATTTACGACAGGAGCTACTACATTCGAATTAGCAGGTGTTCTGAATGAAAAAAGTAATCCGGCGGTAATTGTGACGGTGGCAAAAGCATAAACTATCTCACCGGGTTTTCAGTTCTTTTTCTCCTGAATAGGGGCTATCTTTGTCCATTATGTTTTCAAAGAAGTCTCATTCAATAAATATACTGGAAACGCCTTTTTCTACCGTTACTTCGGGCGGTCACTGGTTCCACGCTACCCGAGAAACTGTAAATGAGTATGTGCCCGGTTTGCTAAAAAAGCATTCGTTTGAAAGTCTGATATCTAAAGCAGTGACCTGGATCGATAGTGCTGATTCATTAGCCATGCTTTTATACTTTGGATTGGCTTTTATTACAGAAACCTGGATTGCAGCCGTCATCGCGTTTCTTTTTCACTATTGGTGGTATCACAAAAAAAGCGCATTTGTAAATATTGTCTTTGAAACTCCTGTCAGGCTTCTGAACTCAGAAATTCTGCAGATATTGGTTGCGGCTGTTGCACTCAGTTATATGGGTATAAGCGGTATGTACCTGGCCGTTACAATAGGCATTATCTATTTTTTCCTATTTAAAGTAAGCCTGCTGAGAAGATTGTGGGATAAGTTCGATTCAGCCGGGAAGGGAGATAAACTGCCACTAAACGATCGTGTGCTCAAGATGGTCCTGGTGCGATACGCTGTTTATGAAGATATCCCTCCGGTTGAGGTGGAAAAGCTGGACGAGCAAATAAGACAAGCGGTAGTCGAATATAACAGTAAAAAGAAGAGATGAGTGTAAAACGTCTTTTGATAGCTCGTCACGGAGAAACAGATTATAACTTAAAAGGACTTCTGCAGGGGAGAAACATTGATGCTCCATTGAATGAAACGGGCTGGAATCAGGCGGAAAAGATATCTGACTACTTAACGAATTATAAAGCCGATAAGCTCTACAGCAGTTCTCTGCAACGAACCTGGCAAACGGCAAAACCTCTTAGCGAGAAATATCAACTTCAAACAGTTCGCGAAAAAGGTCTCGATGAGATGGATTTCGGGAAATATGAAGGCATTCCATACATGGAGGCTTCAGAAGAATTGTTAGAACTTAAAACAATTTGGCAATCCGGGAAATTGAATACGCCTATACCCGGAGGGGAATCCCCGGTTGAAGTTTTTGATAGGGCAAACGATGTTATTCGGCGCGACATAGAAAACAGAAAAAGTGATACATTAGTGTACATTTTGCATGGCCGACTCATCAGAATATTGCTTTCAAAATGGTTGGGATACGGAATGGAAAACATGCACAAAATTGAACATCAGAACGGGGCCGTTAATCATCTTGTTTACGATGGTGGATTTAAGGCCATATATTTGAATAAAACAGACCATTTGAAGTAGGAATGAGTCTTTTTTAACTGAATTTGAAGAATTATGAGTGAAAAAGTTAGAAATATGTTCGCCGATATTGCCGATGACTACGATCGCATTAATGGCATTTTATCTTTTGGCGTACACAATGCCTGGAGAAAGAAAACGGTATTGGAAAGTGGGGCAAAACCGGGTGATAAGGTTCTGGATTGCGCAACCGGTACCGGTGATTTAGCGCTGGAATTCAAGAAAACGGTAGGTCACAAAGGATATGTTCTAGGAACAGATTTCTGTAAAGAGATGATTGAACATGCTCCGGCAAAAGCTGAAAATGAAAACCTGGTTGTAGAGTTTGAAGTCGCCGATGCGATGGACCTCCCTTATGACGACAACTCTTTTGATGTAACAAGTATCGCATTTGGAATAAGAAATGTTGATGATCCCTCAGTTGCATTGAAGGAGATGGCCCGGGTAGTAAAACCCGGAGGGCGTGTTGTAGTTTTAGAGTTTGGCCAGCCAAGAGGGTTAATTCGATACCCATATCAGTTTTACAGCAAGCACGTAATGCCAACTGTTGGAGGGTGGATCAGCGGTAATCGTGAAGCCTATACCTATTTACCTGAAACAAGCGCAAAATTTCCGGCTGGAGATAAGTTTTTGGATTTGATGAATCAGACGGAATCTTTTTCTTCTGCCAGGGCTATAAAACTCACCGGCGGAATTGCTTACGTCTATGTGGGTACCGTTGCATAGTTTTTTTATATTCACCTACGGATACTAATCCAAACGTGCAATAGAGTTAATGATACCCGACATCAGTCGTAACTACTATTTTGTCGACAGATTGTCGAAACTGAAAACTGCAGTGATAAATCAGACATAACTATTTCAACCTACAGACCATGAAAATCGAAGAGATTAAAAATTACATTCCACACCGCTATCCTTTTTTGTTGGTAGATCGTGTTATTGAACTGGAAGAAGATCGAATAGTCACCATTAAAAATGTTACCGTAAACGAAGATTTTTTTAACGGTCACTTTCCCGGTGCACCTATTATGCCGGGAGTGCTTCAGGTAGAAGCAATGGCACAATCGGGTGCGTTGATGATTATGAAAAATCAGGTTGAAGATCCCGAAAATACTCTGATGGTATTTACCGGTATCAAAAATGCGAAATTCAGGAAAAGTGTGGTTCCCGGAGACCAGCTTCGAATGGAAGTAAAGCTTGAGAGTCAGAGAAGGAATTTTATTAACATGGTGGGTAAAGCAACCGTTGACGATAAAGTGGTTTGCGAACTGGAAGCTTCAGCAGCAATTGTTTCAAAGGATAATTCATGAGCACTGAACTTCCATCCCAAAAACGTGATAAAGTAACTACCCAAACCGTGGTGGATATGAAGCGCCACGGTGAAAAAATAAGTATGCTGACGGCATACGACTTCACCATGGCCGGGATTATTGATAATGCCGGTGTGGATGTGATTCTGGTTGGCGACTCTGCCAGCAATGTGATGGCAGGGCATGAAACAACCGTGCCGATGACGATGGACCAAATGATTTATCACACGCAGTGTGTGGTGCGCGGCGTGGATCGTGCACTGGTCATCGCAGATTTGCCATTTATGAGCTATCAGGTTACTACAAAAGAAGCTTTGAAAAGTGCCGGAAGAATGATGAAAGAGGCCGGTGCTCACGCTGTTAAAATGGAAGGTGGCGATACTATCTCTAATACTGTAAAACGTATTGTGGATGCCGGTATTCCGGTAATGGGCCATCTCGGGCTCACGCCTCAGAGCATCTATAAATTTGGAACTTATAAAGTGAGAGCCAAAGAGGAACAGGAAGCAGATCAGCTATTGAAAGATGCCAAAATATTGGAAGAAGCAGGTGTATTTTCCATTGTACTCGAAAAAATTCCATCAGGGTTGGCTAAACGAGTTACCGAATCGTTGTCTGTTCCAACAATAGGTATAGGTGCAGGTCCTCACTGTGACGGGCAGGTTTTAGTGCTGCATGATATGCTTGGATTAAACAAAGATTTTTCTCCGCGTTTTCTAAGGAGATACGCTGATTTGCATTCCGAAATGGATAGTGCCGTAAAAGGATACATCGATGATGTGAAAAGCGGTGATTTTCCGAATGACGACGAACAGTATAAATAATCTGAAAGTGCTCCTGCTTTTCAAACGCAAAAGAATTGAAATAAAAGATAATTAGTAGATGTCAAAACCACGCAAACCTTTGATCTTAGTTTGTAACGACGATGGTATTTTTTCTCAGGGGATTAAAGCGCTTGCTGAAGTGGCAGACGAATTTGGTGATGTAGCCATTATTGCTCCCGATCGCCAGCAGAGCGCTGTTGGGCACGCCATTACTGTTTCCACACCATTAAGGGCTCGGCCTTTTCGAATTGATGGTCGGTTTGACGGACAGGCCATATCAGGAACACCGGCCGATTCTGTAAAACTCGCACATAACCAGCTTCTGGACAGAAAACCGGACCTGGTGGTTAGTGGCATTAATCACGGGAGTAACGCAGGAATCAACATTCTCTACTCCGGTACCGTAAGTGCTGCCACAGAAGGAACCATTCTTGGATATCCGTCGATCGCTGTTTCGTGTACAGATTTTGCTGAGAATGCAGATTTAACCGGCTGCCAGGATGCGGCTCGAAAAGTGATTGGATATGTTTTAAATCACGGTTTGCCAAAAGGAGTTACGCTAAACCTGAATGCGCCATCAGGGCCGTTAAAAGGAATTAAATGGGCTCGACAGGCAAATAGCCGCTATGTTGAAGAATTTGAAGGAAGAGTTGATCCGCATAATCGTAACTACTATTGGATGACTGGTAAGTTTCAGCTTCTGGATGAAGATGAGAAAAACGATATCTCAATTCTGGAGAAAGGCTACGCTTCGCTTACTCCCATACAGTACGACCTTACAGCCTATTCTCTATTGAATGATCTACGCGAAATTGAGCTATAACTCATTTTTTTGCAAATTCCTGACGATGTCAAGCCACATTTGATTCACCAACGGTTTTCGCTCTTTACTGACCTGAAGATCGATTTGTTCGAGATGGCTTAGCGAATACTCTCCAATATGTTCACCCCAAACTGCACTGTTTGCGGTTACAAAAGCGTCATTCACTCCCTCTTTTTGATAAATTAGCTGATTTTGCAGGCGCAGAATTGGATTTAATGGATGTGCAGTTCCCTTACCTGCTGCAGAGCTGACGGAAAAATATTTTATTTTTTCATGGTTTGGAGTGGACTGATTGAATGTCTCCTCTATGTAATTTCGTGTCAACTGTTTTACAGCAGCTACGGCATTACTCTTTTGATCCGGGAATACGTTTTCACCGAACCAGTTCATCAGCTCATTCAGTTTCTCTTTGAGCAGCTCCGGAGTCGTTAAAACTATTTCGGCAAGGCTTGTACCGTGATGAGGAGTGGCAACTGTTGTAAGGGAAGCCACAGAGCTACCAATATCGTTTTGATGAATGGCGTGCCTCATGTCCAGTCCGCCCATGCTGTGGGCGATCACATTGAACTTTTCATACTTATATTTCTTTTGAAGCTGCTCAATGCGCTCAGCCCACTGGCTGGCTCTGATTTCGATTGTGGCGTAAGGAACAATGTTAGGGGCAAAGGCTTGAATTCCAAAACTCCTGAGTCGCATGCAGGAGTCGTGCATGGGTGATGGTTTCATCAGCATAGACATACTCCCGTAACCATGACAGAGAAGTACAGGATAGTTGAGTTGAATAACTTCCGGCTGTGGGAATTCATCCAGCTTAAGTTTGTCAAGATATTTTTGAGGTTCAATCCACTTCATGAGAGTCCTGACCTGGTAAAATTTTGGGTTGATTTTGCTGCAGAATCAAATCGTGATCGTCTCTAATGATCAATGTTCTGTAAATTTGGTTGTTGATGAGAAGGTGTAATCGCATATCTCTATCGGGAAATTGAACTGTAGCAATCGGATCGATTCGATAGGGCCACAACTCCTCTTTCAGTGTGTAATGTAATGTGGTTTTAGAAAAGTTCGGAGCTACCCTGATCGTATAAACACTTCTTGAAAAAACAGAATCTACCTGAATATTCCTTCTGCGAACCTGATTGGCAGGAATATTAAAATCTTCGAGGGTTAATGTGATCAAAGAGTCGATCTGTGAACTGTGCACTAAATTTTTTTTAGGTACAGGTGAGGTGCCAATTAAAAGGTAGATAGCCAGTATACAGGAGAGGGCTAATAAAATTGCAATAAATTTAAGTCTGCTTTCAGACTGCATAGAAGTAACCCTTGTGATTAACGATTAACCCGATGTTGGTGATTTTGAACAGAACATTATGGCCTGTACTTTCTACAGGTATTTAGAATAGTAATGTAAGAATTGATATCGTCTGATGGCATATAGATTTCAAAAGATTGACTCAAAAAAGGAGATAGATCTGTTTCATGAATTTCCCTTTTCTATTTACCAGAATTATCCAAACTGGATCTCGCCGCTTCGTTTTGAAGTAGAAAATGTATTCAACCCGGAAAAGAACTCTTTTTTTGACGGGGGAGTTTGTGAGCGCTATCTGATGTTTGATGGAGAGGAATTGATTGCCAGATTTGCCCTGATGAATCACCCAGAAAAGGATGCCGCACTAACTCCAAAAATGGGAGGGCTTGGTTTTCTGGAGATGATCAACGATCAGTCAGTTGCTAATCGGATTATTCAATTTGCCAAAGAGTGGCACAAAAAGCATGGTTATAGTGCATTTCGCGGACCGATTAATTTTGGCCAGAATATGAACTATTGGGGACTTCTGGTTGAGAATTTTGATGAGCCACCAATCTATGGAATGTTTTATCATCCCCCATACTATAAAGATTTGATTGAAAATACCGGTGCTGAAAAACTGGATGATCACTGGAGCTACAAGCGAAGTTTTACAGAACCTGTGCCTGAACGTTTTGTACGAATAACTGATCGGGTAGAGAGCCGGCCGGATATCACAACCCGTCCAATTGATATGAAGAATCTGGAAAGAGATGCAGAATTTATACGTTCGATCTACAATGAAGCCTGGCGGCATCAGGATATTTCGGAGCGTGAAGATGAGTTCACGGAATTGACCGCAGAGGCGACTCAACAGATGGTAAATAATCTCAAAAAGGTTATGATTCCTGAAAGTGTTCAGCTTGCGTTTGTGAATGGAGAGCCTGCATCTTTTTCCGTTTCTATACCGGACCTGAATGAGATTTCTGCTGAAACACGTGGAAAACTAAACTGGTGGCATATTCCCAAACTGATGCTCTTTAAGCACAGGGTGAAACATCTTCGAACGATGGTATTTGGTACACTGCCAAAATACCGTAAACTCGGTTTAGAGGCGTTGGTATTTGTAAGAGGTATTCAAATGACGCATAAAGCAGCACCAACACTTGAGTATCTGGAAGGTGCGTGGGTCAGCGAAAAAAACTGGCTAATGCAGAGAAGCCTCGAAGCAGTTGGTTGTGTTCATCATAAAACCCATCGAACCTATCGATGGGAAATTGAATAATAGATCTTTCAGCGTTCAGAGATCCTGACAGCGTCCGCCAATCAAATAGCATTTCTCGCAGATTTTCGCGGATTGGAGCGCAGAGTGAACTCAGCACACTTTTGAGTCTCCGTGCTTCCGTGGCAGATTAGAAAGAGTTGGCCACGAAGGCACAAGGGCCCGAAGAATCACGAAGTAGGTGAATTATAACAAATCTCCGATTGGGGCATTATATTTATGCCTGTCTGCGCTGAAGCTTTGGAAGACAGGTCGGTTATTCACAGCCGGATATAATTTGATCTAATCTTATATCGCGGGGATAAATCCCGCGCTCGTGTGTTGAAGCCATGAATGGCTTCTGGTTTGGGGGTTAATTTAGAAGCTTGGGGCGCTGTCAGGTTCTGCATACGCTTGCAGGTTGGTTTAAACGAAGACCTGTCAGCACCAACGGGATCTGACAGCGTCGCCCATCCGAATAACAGTTCTTTCTGATCTGCGCGGAGATTCTCAGAATAAACTCAATGCTCCTTAGAGTTCTGTGCTTCCGTGACAGATTAGAAAAAGTTGGCCACGAAGGCACAAGGGCCCGAAGA
>CAZHUP010000011.1:0-1947 GCA_964535495.1 uncultured Rhodohalobacter sp. | reverse complement strand
TTCACTTCACTCTCAATAATTTTTTCAAGCCGTGCCGCGATGATCATTGGGAATTTTGCGGTCAGAAATATCGGGTTCTTCCGCCCGGAAATGGTGATCTCTATCGTATTTGATTCCAGATCGGTAATTACATCCAACACCTTGTTAAGGCGATACTCTCTTGATCCTGAACCGTATATAACAAATCTTCGATCAGTTATAACCATCGTTCCGTCAATCTGAATTTCATACCCCAGCTTTCTATACTGAATTCGTTTGTGTTGGAATCGATCCTGAACCCTCTCCTCAAGTAATCTAACATCATCAAAAACTGCAAAACAGCTCTCTCCTCTAACCAATGGAATAGGTGAATCGGTCTCCTTTAAAGGGCTCTCCATCTCTTTTCGCACAGATGATGCCAGGTCGAGATATTGAAGTTCTTCGAATATAAACTGTTCTGAGAGATCCAGTTTTTTAATTAGCTCACGAACTTGTAACTCTTCCTCTTCAGTAAGGATATGGTCTTCCAAAACGGCATCCAATCTGCGGGTCAGAATCGCCTGTTTAGTATTTCGTATGAACTCGTCACTGACCGGAATCTGTTTCTCAAGTTTATTATAGGCAAAGATATGTTCGTCATCCATTTTTTCCATTGCAATCTGAATGACAACGGAAAAGAGATCCGGCATAAAGCGCTCGTTGTACCGTTTGGGTGCCTTTTTTTCAAACCGATGCATTATTCCCAAATCGACTGACTTTGGATCTTTTTCAAAAACTTCTGCAACAGTTTCAACCATTTGGCGGCCTTTTATTCGCCATCTGTAGTCATTAAATGTTGACCAGGAGATCAGCAGAAAACCGGCTGCAGAAACAGCCCATACTACCGGATTGGGAATTGCTATTGAAACTCCGATAAAAAAAATGAGCAAAATCCATATCATCGGATTTTTATGCCGCGGTGTAGCCTCAATCAGTTCCGGCCAGGGGTGGGGTTCGATCAGATCGTAGGGTGATGGAAATGTTGAACCGGTATCCACAAACAGATCTGTGGGACCGTTTGGATTAATTTCAACAGGTCTTCCATCAGGTTTTACATGATTGGCTGATCTGCGCGACTTTTTTTTATTACCTATTCGATCACGATAGTAAAGTCCGTGTCGTCCGCCGTATACGTAAGCCCCGTTACGATTAAGGCCAATTCGTGCACCTGTTACGCCACCCGAAACCCCAATTCCGCCTTTGGACAGGTTGAGACGCAATGGTCCCGCTTTAAATGCTTTTCTTATAAAAAATCCCATGGGGCCAAAACTCTGAAAGTTTTAATCGGAATACAACTGAATGAATCTGAATTTTTGTGGTTAAATGTCATATAGGTAGCCAAACTTGTCTTCAGTTAAAACTACCCGATTATTTCTGATATGTTTCCCGTTTGTCTCTGAATGGTTTGGCCCGTAAGTTTCAATAAACAAAATGCTAAGACTATGTCAGATTACTACGCAGCTATTTTCGGATCAGGACCGTCCGGACTCTCCATCGCCAATCAACTTCATCAAAGAGGCAAAAAAATTCTTCTGATCGATCCTTTTCGGTCTGATCCCGATGCTCCGGGTCCGCCGGCTGGAATGGTGAATCCATCGGCGGGACGAAAGGGGAATCTCGTGTGGGAGAGTGAAAAGTGCTTGAATGCATTCCGGTCCAATATTGATAATCTCTCTAAGCAGTCGGGCAGGGACGACCTGTTTAACGCCACCGGAGTATTGCGTCCGGCCATCACCGAGGAGCTGGCAGAGAATTTTAAAAAATCACTTGATGAGCAGCCATGGCCCGAAGGCTGGGTTGAGTGGCTGGAGCCGGATGAGATAGAGGAGATCAACCCCGGAATTGCTGAGAATTATGGCGGGTACTTTATCAAACCGGGGCTTACGGTTTTTGTGGACAACTACCTCAATACGTTCCGAAAAGTATTGA
>CAZHUP010000010.1:0-33562 GCA_964535495.1 uncultured Rhodohalobacter sp. | reverse complement strand
CCATTCCGGGACATACTTCTGTTTGAAAACTCGTTTATGGAAAACAAAAAACAGCTTCTTAATATTCGTGGCACGCCCATAAGACGTGCCACGAAATTAGATCTACTTGTCTGTCAATGAAACAACACCCGGCAGCTCTTTCCCTTCCAGATACTCAAGACTGGCTCCGCCTCCGGTTGATACGTGAGATACCTGATCCATCAGCCCGGCCTTCTTGATGGCTGATGCTGAATCACCGCCACCGATTATTGTAGTAGCGCCTGTTTTGGTAGCATCGGCCAGCGCCTGAGCAACTGTAAACGTACCTTCAGCAAAATTCTCCATTTCAAAAACACCCATCGGGCCGTTCCAGACTACGGTCTGAGCCGCTTTTATTTTATTGCCAAACGCGAGACAAGCTTGTGGACCAATATCGAGCGCCATCCAGCCAGACTCAATCTCGTCTGAATCTACAACCTTGTGCTCCGCATCATTTTTAAACTCTTTGGCTATAACTGAGTCAATAGGCAGCATAAAATTTACTCCGGCTTTTTCAGCTTTTTTCATCAATTCGCCGGCCAGCTCAACTTTATCTTCTTCCACCAATGAATTTCCAACTTCCCAACCTTTCGCTTTCAGGAAAGTATATGTCATACCTCCGCCAATTATAATGGTATCCACTTTGGTTAGCAGGTTTTCAATCACACCGATCTTATCGGAAACTTTTGCTCCACCCAAAATAGCCACAAACGGACGTTGAGGATTATTGACGCTCTCTTCTAAATATTTGATCTCTTTTTCGAGTAGAAAGCCTGAAACTGAAGGCTGTAAAAACTCAGTTACACCGGCCACGGATGCATGTGCACGGTGACTGCTGCCAAACGCATCATTTGCAAACAAGTCGGCATGTTTAGCCAGTTGTTTCGCAAATTCAGAATCATTCTTCTTCTCTTCAGCATGGAATCGAACATTTTCCAGTAGCACAATCTCACCTTCGTCCGCTGACTCAATAACAGTGTCAGCTTTTTCACCAATGCAATCTTCTGCAAAATGGACCGGCACATCCACCAGTTTTTTCAAATGTTCGGCTACCGGTTTTAAGCTGAACTCAGGATCTGGTTCACCGGCAGGTCGCCCAAGATGACTTGTTAAAATTAATTTGGCGCCGTTTTCCACCACATAGTTGATTGAGTCCAAAGCCTGTACGATTCTATTATCGTCAGAAATTTTTCCATCCTTAATCGGCACATTGAAATCTACACGCATCAATACGGTTTTGCCCTTCAGTTCTACATCTTTTAAAGTCAGTTTAGCCATTGTTTTAATCTGTTATTTTTAAATTCTCCTGTGAAGTATATCTTTATTTAAATCGTTGAAATTAATCACTTTACTCTAAGTAAGATTCAGCACTATTATTAGAAGCAAAAGAGATTCTCACATCATTCGTTCATTAGAAACATCACGATCTATATTTAAAATACAGGGAATCCAGCACTAATTGAAACTGATAGAGATGAAATTCATACCAATTTCCATACTGTTGTGTATGTTGCCAATTTTTCAATCCAGGCTCAAACACATTCCGGTTTTAGCTTTGGAGTATCAGGTAGTTTCTCCCCCGATCTTCAATTTTATGACGGCAACTTTACCAACAGTCAATCTCTAAATTTTCAGGCATCTTACTTTGATGCAGATTATACCCGAATGGAATATGGGTTCCAATACGCAAGAGGGTTTGATTCATCTGTCTCCTATGTTACCGGCCTATCTGCAGCAGCTCTGTTTCAAATCACTGATCAAATTCGATTCAAACCGGGTATTGGTGTACAAGAGTTTAAAATGGCAGACCGCTCCTGCCGTACCACCTGGCGATCCATCCTCAATACAATCTTTGATGTGAACAATGAGTGCCACGACGATTCCCACACATCATTTATCGGATTCATATCAATGGAGTATCAACTCGCTGAGTCCTTTTCTCTGTTTCTGCAAACTACTTACAGAACAATTCTGAGCAGCGTAAGACAGGAAACGGGAGTTGAACTTTTAGAGGGGCCAAATGGCGGGACAATTGAGCGAACATCCTACACTACAGACCGGTCATTTTATCGAGGTGGAGTGAGTACGGGGATCGGATTTCGAGTCTACTTCAACTAACCGAATTATTACAACTCCAGGAAATTCAAAAGCTCTTCAAAATTGTCAAACTCAAAATCGGCTGATACATCTGTATTGCCATTTCGGGAGGCGTCTTTATCAATCAACGCCGTAAACCAGGCTGTTTTCCAGCCGGCATTATTTCCGCCAATAATATCGGATGAGAATGAATCTCCTACGTAGAGAATTTCCTCGCGCGGAACGCCCGCTTTTTCCGTTGCAACATCAAATACAATAGGATGTGGCTTAAGCTTTCCAATCTCTTCCGTAATCAGCAGAGGATTGCAATAATCCTTCAGATTCATTTTTTCAAATTTCAGCTCTTGTGTCTCCTTGAAACCGTTTGTGATAATTCCGGATTTAATTTTTGAACTCACAAGTTCCAATGTAGATTGAGCACCATCAACCCATGTCCAATACTCTCTGTAACTTTTCATATAGAAATGACCTATCTCCTCACTCCTTCCGATATCTAATTCCAGCTGCTGCATAGTATCCCTGAATCGTGCCTGCTGAAGCTCATACCTGTCAATTTCGTCCCGCTGGTAGCTCTCCCATAGATTATGATTTACAATCTGGTATCTGGCCAGCCAATGGCTAATATCTACTTCCTGAAGCTCCGGATATTTATCGTATGTGGATTGCTGCGCTTTCCCCTCAGCAGAAATATGATTGAGAAGTGTGTTATCAAGATCGAAATAAACAAAAGATGGTTTCATAAAAAACTTTGTACAGTGTGCCTTATTGAATTCAGACTAAAGGTAAGGTCTTTATCAAGCAATTCAGATATTCTTTTAAATAACATGAATCAAAGCCGAATCAGTTTCGTATATTCGTTTTTTGAATCGTTCAACCTTAGAAATTTATAAGACCTTAGATCAATGAACATAAAGACTTGGATAGGGATTGGTATATTGGCCTTCATCGTTATTTACGCTGTGGGTTTAAACAACTCCTTAATTGAAAAAGAAGAGGGAGTTAACCAGGCCTGGGCACAGGTCGAAAATCAGTATCAGCGTCGTGCGGATTTGATTCCGAACCTTGTAAGTACTGTCCGCGGCGCAGCCAATTTTGAACAGGAAACCATCACACAGGTAATTGAAGCCAGAAGTCGTGCAACGTCCATCAACGTGGATGCCGGTGACCTGAACAATCCACAAGCTTTACAGCAGTTTGATCAGGCTCAGCAACAATTAAGCGGTGCGCTATCCCGCCTGCTGGTTACTGTAGAACGATATCCCGAATTGACGGCAACTCAAAATTTCCGCGATCTTCAGACACAGCTCGAAGGAACTGAAAATCGTATCTCTACTGAACGGATGCGATTCAACAGGGCCGCCCAGGAGTACAACACATCTATCCGCCGATTTCCGGCCAATACGGTAGCGGGGATTTTTGGTCATCAACAGAAAGCCTACTTTGAAGCCGTAGCTGGTGCTGAACGCGCACCCGAAGTTTCATTTGACTAAATCAACCAATCCATGCCAGCAAGAGAATTTTTATCTGAAGAAGATGAGCACTTAATTGTTGAAGCCATTGACCGTGCAGAAAAAAACACCACCGGTGAAATAAGAGTCCACATCGAATTTAAGTGTAAAAAGGATCCATTGGAACGGGCCAGAGTTCTCTTCCACGAATTGGAAATGGATCAGACCGAAGCCAGAAATGGTGTGATTCTCTACATTGCCACAGACGATAAAAAAGTGGCTATATATGGTGATGAAGGAATCAGCAGACAAGTTGAAGACTCTTTTTGGCAGGATGAAATCGATAGTCTAATAACCCAATTCAAAAAAGAAAATTTCGAACAGGGAATTGAGATGGTTGTTGGTGATATCGGAGAAAAATTGAAGGAGTATTTCCCAAGTGTCGGTGATGACCCCAACGAACTTGGTAATGAAATAAGCTATCGTAATAACCGGACAAATGATGATAATGAGTAAATTAGTTGTACGTATCACTCTATCCGTTGCATTATTTTTTTTGGTTGTTTCAGTTGGGTTTAACGATCTGTCTGCTCAAAATTTCCCTCAATCTCCAACCGGACACGTCAACGACTACGCTAACGTTTTGAATCCGAGCCAGGAGCAGCAGCTTGAACTTAAATTACGAGCCTATCGCGACAGCACATCCAACGTTATAGCCATTGCAATTTTAGAAAACCTTGGTGGCGTAACCCGGGAATATGCAGCCAATAATATCTTCAACACCTGGCGAATGTGGGAAGGTGAGCGACAAAATGGAGTCTTAATTCTTGTAGCGATTGAAGATCGGCAGATGCAGATCGAAATAGGCTACGGACTGGAAGGGGCGGTTACCGATCTGATGGCCGGGCGCATTGTCGATCAGATATTGCGTCCAAATTTCCGAAGAAATGACTATTACGGCGGGCTGAATGAAGCCAGCAGTGCCATCATGCGACTGGCAGCAGGTGAATATGATGCGGTGTCTCCCCAGGACGGTGATGATCCCTCATTAGTCTCTTTTTTTGTGATTCTGTTCATACTCTTTTCGATTATTTATGTACTGACTAAAGCGAGCGGAGGTACCGGTGGCGGAAGGGGTAGAAGGCGTCACACTCTCGGATCCGGAGGCGTGGTTGTCTGGGGCGGCGGATTTGGAGGTGGAGGTCGATCATCCGGTGGTTTCGGCGGTGGCGGAGGAGGAGGCTTTGGAGGTTTCGGCGGCGGTGGCGGTTTTGGCTCCGGTGGCGGTGGCGCCGGTGGAGGCTGGTAATCGTTGATTAGTTACCCTTTTTATGGTGAATTCGTATTCAGGGTTCACGATAAGCACTATCGTCGTTCAGTTATGGGGTCGTTTCAATCCTTTTTGAAGTGGATTATGAATGAGAGAAGCCTTCTTCTCAGCCTTTCACAGAAAAATGGACATTACTTAACTTATTTGAACATTGTGGAGTCTATACCTCACCCGCAATTGTCGGTTTCAAATGCATTACTTCCTGTGCAGGGAATGCGAAATGAGTGACGAGCAGAGATGAAATAATTGGTAATATATTTCTCGACACTGCCAGAACTGAATTCTTCCAAACATTACCTTCCTACAAAACACCTGCAGAACATCTCTACTACAACATTCTCAGTCCAATGGAACTATGGGGATCAGTAGAAGTAAAGATAGATCGAGTATAAAGCTCTGAATTTACCGTGGATGAGTTCAAAAAACGTCAATTTTTTGAATCATTTACACAATTTAACGAGCTGTTAAACAACCATTTATTTATTCACTGCATATCTTTTCATTTATTTTTTATCATAAGGCAGAAATTTTAACAGAACGATTAATCGATTATTAGCCAGTTGACGTACTATAAAACGCTATCATACTCTCTATTCATCATAATTTTACTATTTCTAACCTCATGCTCAAGCTCAAAGCAAGTTCAGGAAACAGAAACAGATTCTCCCCCAAGCTATTTATTTGACACAGATAAATCGATTGACCGTCTGAGTAGGTCGATTCAGTTTCAAACCGTTTCCTTCGAAGATGTTTCTGAAATTGACTACGAACCCTTTGAAGATTTTATAAGCTTTCTTGAAGAAAATTTTCCGGCACTCCATTCAAGTACCGAACTGCAAAGAGTTGGCGAATACAGTTTATTATTCAAATGGGAAGGTAATAATCCGGAGTTGAAGCCGGGGCTTTTAATGGGACACTACGACGTAGTACCGGTTAAAGAAGATGCTGTTGATTTGTGGTCTCACAAACCTTTTGGTGGAGAGATTGAAGAGGGCTTCATCTGGGGAAGAGGAGCAATGGATGATAAAAGCGGTATTTTCTCCAAACTTGAAGCTATTGAGTTTCTCATTGAGTCCGGTCATCAAAATGAGCGGACTTTCTATGTAGCTCTGCACCACGATGAAGAAATTGGCGGTTTAGAAGGGGCAAAACAGATATCTGAACTGTTAGAAAACCAAGGTGTCAGGCTCGGATTTTTAGTAGATGAAGGCCCGCCGGTGGCCGAAAATATAATCGACAATATCGATGTACCTCTGGCCATGATTGGAGTCGCAGAAAAGGGATCACTTAATCTTGAGCTTGTATATCGGCAGGAAGGCGGCCACTCCTCCATGCCTCCCCGGCAAACGGTAATCAGTATTCTAAGCCGGGCTATTAACCGGATTGAACGACGCCCCATGGATGCTCATTATAACGGACTGATCAAGGAGACATTTGACCCTCTTATTCCTTATATGTCATTCACCCAGCGACTGGCATTTAATAACACCTGGCTTTTTAGCGGTAAAATTAAACGTGAGCTGGGGAAAAACCCGGCCACCAACGCAGCTCTAAGAACTACAGCAGCTAAAACAATTTTTGAAGCCGGTTTCAAGGAGAATGTTCTTCCTATCGAGGGCAGAGTGATCATTAATTTTCGACTCCACCCTAACGACACCATTGACGATGTTGTTGATTATGTACGGCGCCGGATTAGTAATCCAAGTATTCAAATTAACGTAATGGACAGAGCCCGAAATCCATCTCCTGTTTCCGATACCCGCGCACGGCCTTATCAGGTTTTAAAACAGACAATTGAAGAGGTTTTTGATCAGGCACTGGTTTCTCCCTCGCTCTTTGTGGCAGCAAGTGACTCCCGTCATTTTCACAATTTGACTGACAATGTTTATCGATTCAGGCCTATTCGTGCCACTCATGACGATCGGGCCAGGGTGCATGGCATAGATGAGCGAATTCGGGTGGACAACTACCTGGAGATGATTCAGTTTCAAATTCAGTTAATACAGAATCTGGATAGAGAATTATAAACAGCTTTAGATTAAAGTGCCTGCAGCCAACGTGCTAATATAACATCGTGAACCAGATAATTATCTTCCTCCCTGATAATAATCTCTTTTTTCTGTAGTGACTTTAGTGCTGCCTGAACACTGCTGGTAGCGCCCAGTCCATAATTTTGTACAAACTCTTTACCCATAGGATTCTTCAACGGTTCCTCCTTTGCGATGGCCTTCAATACACGCCACTGCATTTTCGTCAACATTTTTTGATAGTTGGCAAACATAGGTTTATCCTGTTCAATAATTTTATCAAATACCGACTGCAGATCCTTCGCTTTGGCATTCTCAAAATAGTCAAACAGATAGTTGCATACTCTTTGAATGGTGTATGTCTGTCCGCGACACCATTTATAGAGCTCCGGAATCGTCTCTTCATCAATAGTCTTTCCATTTTCAGAAAAATGATGAAGAATAAAATTACTGTACTCTACTTCAGCAATCGGCTCGAGAGATAAAAGTTGTGAACTTTGATAAAAGGGCCTGCTCTTCTCTGTAAACATAGACGTCATCAATGTTCTATGGCTGCCGCTGTAAATGAACCGAATATCGGGATACTCCTGCATCCAGTTGCGAAAAATTGCTTCTGCATTCACATTGCCGTAGTGTGTAACCTGCTGAAATTCATCCAGTGCAATAACGACATTCTTCTTTCTATTTGACAAAAAATCGCCCAGGGCATCAAATGTCTTCTTTTCAACACTCGGGCTCTGCAATCCAAAGAAGATTTCCGGTACTCCTGTTGTCTGATTAAATTTTAACGATACACCCACCGATGCCAACAACCTCTGAAGTGCAGATGTGAGTCCGGCCGATGTTTTCCCATACCGATTGAAAACGGCTTTGGTTATGGCTTCCAGTGCTTCAGACAGTGTCTGCGTTGCCATTACATCAACATAGAGGCATTCATAATTACCGGAGCCCTCTAAATCACTAAAAAACTGTTTGATGAGAGCCGTTTTACCTAGCCTCCTCCAGGCATATAGAACTACATTCCTTTCATTCTCAATGTGACGGGTTAACTGGCTCAACTCTTCATCCCGATTGCAAAACCACTTCTTTCCGTAGTAGCCGCTTAACACAAATGGATTTTCCGGTTCTTTTCCCATGGTAACTACATTAATATTGTTACGTTATTTACGTAACGTATATTAAATAACGGGAGCCAAATAAAAAAGCCAAATCCATTATATTCATCTTATCAACAGATTCGGCTTGTATTTATCTCGCTCTCATACTATCAGGAGTAGTGCTCTTCAACCATTTCTAAAATGCCTGCATCCTTAAGTAGATTATTCGGCACCAGAAACGTAACCGTTACCACACCCGGATGCCGACCCACCTCAATATTACCGTTTACTGTTACACGGTTCATCACTTCGGGCAGTGAAATTCCGAGAAGATCTGATGCTCGTTTCATTCCATTTTCAGTGGCATCATTCAGGTTTGCACCGGTTCCCACAAATTGAAGAGGCAACGCTTCTTCCAACTCTTTAACTCCCCACTGCGATGCAAGCCTTTTAGCGTCTTTCTTCTCCTCTTCGCTAAACGGTTTTGCCAGGTGCGGCAGATCCTCCTCAACGGGAAGAATTATCGGTCCATCTATTTTTACATTTTTCAATACATCTACCTTCAGCTGAACCACTCCTGACACATCGGTTGTATGGCCTGCTATTTCGCTATCGCCCTGCATGGCGTGCATGTCTCCAAGGTATACACCACCGCCGGCTACTTTCACCGGGCAGATTACTATAGCTCCTTCGCGAGCACGACTTATATCCATATGACCGTCGGTTCTATCTTCCAACTCCTCAGCTGTTAAAGCATAGTCGTGCGGGGCATCTATTAAAAATTGACCAAAATCGCCCGCATTGTGTGAATCGGGGAAGGGCCGTGCAGGGGTTGTGCCAAGCTGACCCAGAAAAGGACGCATTCTGGCAACCATGCCAACGATATCACTTGGTGCAAGTGAAACAATTGGATTTTGAATAGAATTTTCCGGGATTTCCATATAGTGGTGTCCGTCTTTCGCTACTTTTTCTGATCCCGACTTATCCAGTGTTATACCCACGGTTTTATTATCATCAAAAACCATGGTGTATCCATTGGTGAAAACAAAAGGAGTTATAACCGCCTCGCAATTTTTACAGTGTATCGCGTCTTTTCCAATCCCTTTAATTTCTGTATCTGGATTCATCTCTCCACACTCCGGGCACTTTGCGGCCACAAAAGGATCACCTAAAAAATGTCCTTCTACTGTTTTATCGTTTCCTGATGCAGTTGCAATGGAAGTTACTTTAATCGATTGAATATGAATTGCAATTGCATCACCCACTTCAGCTCCCTCCACAAACACCGGTTTTGTGACCTCATGTCCGCCTTTAAGTTTTGGCGTTATCATCGGTCCCCAGCAGCCGGGAGCAGTATTCGCCAGAATCAACCCTCCATCCTTCACCCGATAGCGCATCTCCTCATTTGGATTCAGAATTCCGTCGGTAAACTCATTTACGTAAATCATGATTGCCTCTCGCTCTTAGGTTTCAATTATGTAATAAAATGCTCTTTTTACGGCTTTTATCTAACTCTCAAACCTGACCTCAACTCGCTTCGTTCTTGAGACACAATAGGTTTACTGAGTTTTACATATTAAAATCCAAAATGAAGGTTTCTGAAAGAAAGCAGATGAAAATTCACTCAATCCTCCAAGTTTTCAAATTCCCTGGAGGCTGACTAGCCTATTTTATTTTCTCTTCACCCGAAAGCCTGCTCCAAATCAGCAATGATATCATCGGCTGATTCGATTCCTACAGAAAGCCGAACCAATCCATCGGTGATTCCCACCTCCTCGCGGATTTTTGGATCTACAACAGAATGCGTCATCGACGCCGGATGTTGAATAAGAGAATCAACGGTACCTAAACTTACTGCCAGTGAACAGAGTTTAACTTTATTCATTAGCTGAATACCTGCTTCCAGCCCTCCCTTCAATTCAAAAGCGACCATACCACCAAAGCCGTTCATCATCAGTTTTTCGATAATCTCCTTGTCGGGATGATTCTCCAAACCGGCATGCCATATTCTGCTTACTTTTGGATGACTGTTCAAAAAATCAGCAACTTTTTGTCCATTTAAATTATGCTGCTTCATTCTCAACGGAAAAGTCTTAAGTCCCATCAAAGTCAGCCAAGCATCAAACGGACCGGAAATTCCGCCAAAATTTTTGCGATAGATGTGCATATCTGTGTCGGAAAAGAATCCCTCTTTGGCAACCAGTACTCCGCCTACAACTGTACCGTGACCATTCAGATATTTAGTCGTGGAGTGCGCCACCAAGTCAACCCCCCAATTTAACGGCCTCATGTGATAGGGTGTCGCAAACGTATTATCCACCATTACCAATGCCCCATTTTGATGTGCAATCTTAGTAATCGCTTCCAGGTCACAAACTCTCATGGTTGGGTTAGCAATACTCTCCAGGTAAACCAATGCAATATCATTATGCTCCCTGAAGGCGTCCATCACCTGATCAAGATTATTCGGATCTATATTGGTGACCCCAATATTATATCTACCGGCCTCCTCTTGCAAAAACTGAGACGTACAGCCGTAAAGAGCCTCCTGTGCCAAAATTCTTTTACCGGCGGCAAGAGCCATCATACCGGTGGTTATCGCGGCCATCCCTGAACCAAACATCATGCCTTCCGTATTCTCATCAACGTCTATACCTTCCAGCTGCGCTATAATCTTTTCTGCTTTCTCTACCGTGGGATTTCCCAATCTCGAGTAGCTGTGAGTTGCCCCTCCCTCTTCGTGAGCAAAAAATCGCTTGCCGGCTTCCACGTCTTTAAACGTAAATGTGGAAGTCTGATACAATGGCATTGCATGCGATCCGTAAGGATCTTTATCGGGGTGGTCCGCTTTCGCACAGATCGTTTCAATCGATTTATCCTGTTTAATTAGAGTCTCCATTTTCCATCACCGTAATTTTAGATTGTTCTTTAATTACCGACAGTACAATGCCGGTATAAATTCTCTCCACTCCGGGAATTTGAGTCAGTTTTTTCCGGAGAAATTGCTCATACTCATTAGTGTCTTTTACTACAACATGCAGCAAATAGTCGTACTCACCTGTAGTATTATAACACGCCAAGATTTCGGGAATAGCATGTATATGTTTTGAAAACTCCTCCATCTTCCCGAGTTGATGGACCGACAGTTTGATATTACAAAAGACGGTCAAACCTTTATCAATAGAACTCTTATCAATCCACGCCGTGTAACCTTTAATCACACCCTCTCTCTCAAGGCGTTTTACACGCTCTAAGGTTGGAGTTGTTGTGAGCCCCACTCGCTTAGCCAATTCATTATTGGCCATTCGCCCATTCTCTTGCAGCAAATCAACGATCTGCCTGTCTATGGAATCTAATTTTACTGACATATCAAGAATTATATTCTTTGTTATACCTTAATCTAAAGAATATAGTTCTGATTAAAAAAGGATAGACGGGTATTTAATCTTCTTAAAGATGGAAAGAGAATACTGCAACGAATAGACCACCACTCATTAATCGCTATAGAAAGTGGATTTAAGAAACGCTCCTATCTATTACACTGCCAGCCGGTAGAAGACTTCTCTCTAAATGCTTGGTAAAAGTCGAGCTGAGATAAGTAGTAAATATTTTTCCTTTATTCAGATATCAAAGTCATCCTCGTCAAAGCCTCCCATTCCGCCGAGCATACTCCCCAGCATATCAGAATAGGAACGGGTATCATCCACATCCTCCTTCCCTAACTTGGAGTACTGATGAAGCGCTTCAATAACCAGATCCATAACAGGATACAGGTCATCTTTATTGATTGATGGTCTGCTTTGAACCAGTTCCATCAGTCCATCCACCTTCTCCAATGCGTTTTTATAATCTTTCTCCGGCATCATATCGGGTATCTCAAGCGAATTTCCGGAAGCAAACCAGTCCAAAACTTTATCATAAGGATTTACATTACCTTCGCCCTGTTTTCCTGATGGATCTTCGAAATTATCTAAAAACGCCCTTCGTATTGCTTTGCCAAGTAGATGTTTTGCTACGTTGACGGCCCCTTCTTGTTCACCCTCATAAACAAGCTCAAGTTTACCTGTAAGTGCAGGTATCATGTAAAACAGATCCGTCACACGTAAAGTGGCTTTAGACTCTTTATTTACTAAAGCTCTCCTTTCCGCGGCAGAAACTACCTGCTCCATCGCAGTTATGGTCATCCGGGTTGAAACCCCACTCTTCTGGTCGATATATTCACTATCCCGTGCTTCGAATGCAACATACTCGAGCACGTTCCGATAGAACTCAGGAATATCAACTTTTATATCACCATTTCTATTATCCCACGCTTCCTGCTTTGTAATTTCAGAGGCAACTTTCAGATCTCTCGGATAGTGTGTGATAATCTGTGAATCGATGCGGTCTTTCAGAGGAGTAATAATGTTGCCACGATTGGTATAATCTTCCGGGTTGGCAGAAAAAGCCAATGATACATCCATGGGAATACGAACATTAAATCCGCGTATTTGAATATCTCTCTCCTGCATAATATTAAGCAGCGCCACCTGAATTCTTGGCTGCAGGTCCGGAAGTTCATTAATCACAAAAATTCCCCGGTTGGTCCTCGGTATCAATCCAAAATTGATCACCTCTTCATCGGCCAGCGTCAGTTTTTTGGATGCAGCTTTTATCGGATCAAGATCGCCAATCAGATCGGCTACAGTTGTATCCGGAGTAGCCAACTTTTCACCATATCGCTTTTCCCGTTCAAGCCAGGCAATAGGTGTCTCATCGCCATTCTTTATCACCATCTCTCTTCCAAATTTAGAAATTGGATTGAGCGGATCATCATTTACTTCAGATCCTTCAATCACAGGAATCTTTTCATCCAGAAAGTTCACCAACAGGCGAAGAATTCGGGTTTTTGCCTGCCCTCTCAATCCAAGCAAAATAATATCATGGCGAGCTAAAATTGCATTTTGCAGCTGGGGAAGTACGGTTTTATCATATCCTAAAATTCCGGGAAAAAGCTCCTCCCCACTCTTCATTTTGCGGATCATATTCTTCCGCAATTCATCCTTAACTGATTGTGATTGATATCCGCTCTTTCTTAATTCGCCGAGTGTTTTCATGCTTTAAAGGAATGAATTAATGATTTTAACCGATGAGGTGAGTTATTACATCCTCATTTCATTGGCATATAACTCATTCAAGAGTAAAACAATTTCAGAAAGTGAAACTATTTTTCAGCAATTCGAGTCAACACGCGAGCTTTGAAATGTGTCTCTTCCCACTCCGATTCGGGATTAGAATCTCCGGTAATGGCTCCGCCTACTGGATAGATTAAATTCCCATCTTTCATGATAGCCGAGCGGATAACCACGTTGAAATCGAAGTCTCCATCAGGAGTAAAATAACCGATTGCCCCCGAATAAAGCCCTCTTCTATAGATCTCCAGATCATCAATTGTTTTCATAACCTCTATCTTAGGAGCGCCGGTCATAGATCCCATCGGGAAGCAGGCCTTAATCACATCAACAGAGTGAACGTCATTCAGTGCTGTTGCCTCGATCGTTGAAATTAATTGATGAACTGTGCCAAACGACTGAACATCAAACAGATTTAAAACCTGTACGGAACCGGTTTCCGCAATAAGAGACAGATCATGACGAACCAAATCGACGATCATCAAATTCTCTGCTTTATTTTTTTCATTTAGAAGTTCCTCTTTGTACTTCAGATCGGCCGATTTATCATCAGAACGCGGCGAAGTCCCTTTTATCGGCTCACTTATAACTTTGTGGCCAGATTTTTTTAAAAAACGCTCAGGTGATAAGCAGCAAACCTGAAAATCTCCGGTTTTAATAAATGCGCCGAATGGCACGGGACTGATCTCTCTCATTTTTTTATAAATAGTAAGCGGACTACCGGAAAATTCTGCCCGAATCGGATAGGAGTAGTTCAGTTCATAAAAATCTCCTTCCTTGATTAATCTCTGAATCTCTTTCACTTTACGAATATAGGCTGACCTCTCTTCGAGCCTCTTGATATTCTTTACACTGCCGGGATCAGCTTTTACAGAGTGATTTTTGATCTTATTGAGATCGACATCACCGGCAAGCACCTCAACCTCTCCTTCCTCAACTTTAATCAGAATATCCGGTTCTATGAAGTAGAAATCAGGAACATCAACCAGTTCGGTATTTTTAGAGCTAAGCGGTTCGATATGGTTTTTCAGTTCATACCCGAAATAACCAAAAATCATCTCACGGCTCTCATCCAGAAAATCCTGAATAATATTCCATGGATTGCCTTCTAATATATTTTTTTTACCCTCTTCTATTTTTATTACTTGCCTTCCTTTTCCAAAAATTACTCTCTTTGGCTGAACGGCAACATAACTTTTTACAGACGATGGATGATCAGCCATTTGGGATTCGAGCAAAATATACTCGCAGTCATCATAGTAATCCGTAATTTGATCAACAATATTTTTAGACCATATTTCCATCCCGCAAGTATAAAAGTTTTTCAGTCATTTTAATACCTGTTTCAATCCAATGAATCTCTATTTAACTTTGGCTACCAAATTTTTATTAAATTGATGTATGTATAAATTATTAGTCAAGCCCATCCTTTTCAGGTTGTCAGCAGATTACGCACACGAACTCGCTGTAAAAACTGCCTCAACCTACAGTAAAAGAAATCTGTTTCTGCGGGCTGCTGAAACCGTCTATTCCTACTCAAATCCCACATTAGCACAAAATATCTGGGGATTAAATTTCAGGAACCCTGTTGGATTGGCAGCAGGTTTCGATAAAAACTGCACCATGGCTCCTATGATGGAAAAGCTCGGCTTCGGTTTTGTTGAAATTGGCAGTGTAACGGCCTTGCCTTCAACCGGAAATCCTAAACCACGAAGTTTTCGACTGCCTCTTGACCAATCACTGATCAACCGATTGGGGCTGAACAACGACGGAGCTCAAACGATCTCACGGCGACTGAAAAAACTGGACCTGAGTATACCTGTAGGCGTAAACATTGCAAAAACACACAACCCGGATATCTACGGAGACAAGGCTCTTGAGGATTACCGTACGAGCTTCGACCTGGTAAAAGATGATGCTGACTATATCACGTTAAACATCTCCTGCCCTAACACCGCCGAGGGCAAAACATTTGAAGATCCCGACGTATTAAACTCCCTTCTTCAAACCCTGGAACTGAATAAAGATTCTAGCCTGCCGCCGGTCTTAGTAAAATTTTCGGTAGACCTTGATGAAACCAGGCTATCGGAACTGATCTCTGTATGTGAAAGTCATGCAATAAGTGGCTATGTGGCGACTAATACATCATCAAATCGCGATAATCTTAAAACATCAGCTAGCGAGATCAACTCAATTGGAAGAGGCGGATTGAGCGGTAAAGCCATTCAGCATAAAAGCACAGAGATAATCAAACAGATTTACAAAATAACAAAAGGAAAGAAGACGATCATTGGAGTGGGAGGTGTTAGTTCCGGAATGGATGCAATCGAAAAAATCAAAGCCGGTGCAGATCTGATTCAGATCTACACTTCGATGGTTTATGAAGGGCCTGCAATCGTAAAACGGATCAATAAAGAGATTGCCGACTACCTGATAGCAAAAGATCTCGAACACGTTTATCAGATTCGTAAAAAGAGTTAATCCGCGAGAAATTAAAACCGAATAGGAAAGTTGAGTTTACAGCGAATGGAGTGATCTCCACCTATCGGATCGAAGCTGAGATCGCGTATAATGTTGCTCAAAGCGTCTTCATGTTCGGCTGGTATACCACTGTTTAAAATAGAGAAATCTTCAACTGAACCATCCGGATTGATGGCAAAACGGTATGAGATGATATCCGGCAATTCCGACTTCTCCTCATCGCTCCAGTTCATCTCAGCCACAACCCTCGATGTTCCACCCGCTAAATTTAAATGAGCGTTAACATCTTCGCATAACGGTAATTCACCGGCAGGGTCTGTTGGGTAGCGGTCAGCCGGAAATCTTTCTATTACAACCCCTTCCTCGCTTTCTCCATAACCCTCCTGTAGGTTCGCCACCAGCTCTTCAATAGACTCCAAAAGAAGTGATGACCGCCGTGTTACACGATTTTCTGCCTGATCCATCTCTTGAATTTGTTGCAACAACTCAAGTGCAGAGTTGTAATAAACAACAGCCGCTTCTGAAGGTTTGTTTTGGGCAGCTTTCAAATAGTTATCAACTGCCTCTAAAAAAATGACAGACCTTCTTCTTTCATCAGATGTGCTCTCTGCCAGCTCAACAAGTCGATCAGCCTTTTCCGCGTAAGATGTATCAGCGATATTTTGCTGAATTGATTCATATTGTACTTCAATGCGGTTAGTCGTCTCACTCTCTTGCATCTCAAAATCGATTCCCAATCTGACCGCCATTCTTTCTGCAAAAATACTTTCCGGATACTGGTCAAATAGCAGATTGGCATGACGAACCATTTCATCTCTATTATTTTCACTAAGCTCCAGTTCAGCCAGTGAATAGATGGCTCGTGGTGTTATTTCCTGGTTTAATGACGAGTGGATCACTTCATTGAAATAATACCTTGCACTATCCGGCATATTCAAAGAAAGGAAGAACAGGTTTCCAAGTCGGTATTTATACTGCTCTTTCGATCTGTTCATCCGAATTTTTTCTTCTGCTGAAAATGGAATTTCTGAAAGGTCTACCCCAATTATTGCAGCTGTTTCTATCAGATCATTGCCTCCATTTTCAGCAATAACGGCTCCGGAAGGTTCGCTCACCAAATCACGTTCATCTTCAGCAATGGATACCATAATTGCACTCTGTCGCCTCCAGTTATCAGCCAGCGGCCTTGCCCCCCAGACTGCCCGGAAATAATTCTGTGCCTCGGCTTTTCGAACAGGGTCGTTACTATTCAGGAAGCCAAACTCTAATATTTCAGTGACATCATCCGGACTCTCTGCAAGGTCTCCGGCAGAAGTTATAACTTGTTGCTGCTCAATCTCCCTCTCATCTATATGAAGTTCCTGAATTCTTCTTAATACTGAATCCAGCTCTGTTTCACTTAATGAAGCAAGATGCAGGAGACTGTCAACTCTTTCAATTTCATTTTTTAGTGAAGCATACTCTCCAAATGCCCTGGCTATCTCTTCAGCATCCAGATCATCATAAATATCGGATAAATTAACAGATTGTGTATTGGCAGAATCAAAATAGGCTGCGGCTGTTTGAAAATCATTAAACTGATCCCGATAGATTTCAGCCAGTCCAAAATATGATTTAGCTCTGATCAAATTCGATGGTGAATCAAACCGGTCTCGTAATAATTGTTTGT
This sequence comes from uncultured Rhodohalobacter sp., assembly GCA_964535495.1. Taxonomy (GTDB): domain Bacteria; phylum Bacteroidota; class Rhodothermia; order Balneolales; family Balneolaceae; genus Rhodohalobacter. The sequence goes on along the minus strand of CAZHUP010000010.1, from coordinate 16,224 downwards.
AACGCGACACTGCTTCCGACCCTTCTCTCATCTCCTGATAGGTTCTGGCAATCTCGTAGCGCAAATCAACGTGGTAGTTAATAAATTTATCATCTCTCTCTAAACTCCTAAACAGCTGCAATGCTGATGGATAATCTCCAGTCTCACGATACATCTGGGCAAGTTTCCGTTTAGAGTTGAACTCAATGTCATACTCCGAAATGATAGAGGATGACAATCGGTATGCCGCTAAAGCCTGAAAATTATTCCCCAACCTCTCATGAACCTGACCGTGCAGAAAATACGCTCTGGCTTTGAGCCGGTTACTTTCCAGTTGACCGGCAAAATCCTGAAGTACATCTGAAGCCTCATACCAATCACCTCTCGCTGAGTATAACTGTGCTAAAACCATATTAAATTCAGCAAGGAGACTCATATCCCAATCTTCGATAAAATCAAGCTCCTGTTGAGTAAACCTGATACCTTCTTCGTAAAGCTCTAATTCCAGGTAAGTGCGGGATTGCCAAATTGTTGCTTTTTGCAACTCCCGGCCGTCGGTAAGCTGCCGGAGTTCCTGAAACTTTTCCAGTGCAGAAAAGTACTCTTGCCGATAGAAATAGGATTGACCAATTAATGAAATAGCTCTGTTTACAAACTTCGACTCAGCATGGTCTCGAAGAATAGAGGCTCCCTTTTCAACAGCCCTTTCAAACTCTGCTCGTCCGGCTTCTGTAGGTGATGGGTGTATCCGAATTGGTTGAGTCGGATCAATATCAATTTGTTGCCTTTGATTTAGTTCAAGCCCTTCATCAAAAGCCTGCTTGGCATTATAAAAGGTGTTGTAATATGCGGTAAAATTGTACCACCCTTGTTTTATCGGGGATACGCAACCCGTAAACAGAAATAAAAAAAGAATGATATATAGATGTTTACTCACAGTTCTCAAACGTTCCCATGCTGCTTAGCGTATCTACTTTTTATCGATTGTACTCACCTTAATCATGTTCGTTCTGCCCCGCTTAGCTACCGGCATACCTGTGGCAATAATAACTCTGTCACCACTATTCACGTAGCCATTATTCTGTAGATAATCTTCCATGAGCTTAACACTAATATCTGTATCAAAAATCTCTTTAAGACGCACAGATTGTACTCCCCAAACAAGATTCAGCTGTCGTCTTACAATCAGACTTTCTGTAAAAGCCACAATTGGCACCCGTGGTCTGAATTTCGAAATTCTGCGGGCTGTATTTCCCGAATGTGTTATTGTGCTAATTGCCTTGGCTTCAATGTTATCTGCTATAGTAACACAGGAATATGCCAGCGACTCAATAATCTGCTTCTCTTTCCAGTCCGGCTTTTTATACTTCAAACTGTAGTACAAACCATCGGCACTGCCTTCAACCGACTTTATGATTTTATCCATCGTTTTAACAGCTTCGACAGGATAATTACCGGCCGCTGTCTCACCCGAAAGCATCACTGCATCCGTTCCGTCCAATACAGCATTTGCCACATCAGAGCTTTCTGCACGCGTAGCACGGGGATTGTTGATCATGGAATCGAGCATTTGAGTTGCCGTAATTACAGGCTTACCGGCTATTCTGCACTTTTCAATAATTTTCTTCTGAACCAGCGGCACTTGTTCGCTCGGTATTTCAATACCCAAATCGCCTCGGGCAACCATGATGCCATCCGTCTCCTCAATAATCTCATCAATAACTTTTACAGCTTCCGGCTTCTCTATCTTGGCTATAATAGAAGCATTACTGCCGGCAGCTCTTATGCGGGAAATTACATCCTGAATATCTCTTGCAGATCGGACAAAAGACATCGCAACATAATCCACACCTACTTTAAGGCCAAACTCCAAATCTTCTTTATCTTTCTCAGTAAGCGATGACATCGATATATCGACGTCGGGCAGATTAACTCCCTTTCGGGATTTTAAAACTCCTCCAACAACAACTTTGGCTACTATTACGTCAACTCCCTTTTTGATAATCTTTAACTCTAAAAGTCCATCATCAATCAAAATCTGATTACCAACCTGAGAATCTTCTGCCAAGTGTGGATAATCGATTGGAACTAAATCGGGCGTACCAACAACATCATCGGAGGTCAACTTCACAAAATCTCCGGTATTTATGATTTGGGCATCATTTTTCATCTGCCCCACTCTAATTTTTGGACCCTGCAGGTCCATTAATACCGGAATAGCATAGCCAACTTTTTCTGCTACCTCCCTCACGTAGCCTATTGTTTTCTTGTGCCCTTCATGTGTTCCATGAGAAAAATTTATTCGTACAACGTTCATTCCCGCACGATAAAGTTTTTCAATATCCTCCTTCGTATTACTGCTGGGACCTAAAGTACATACAATCTTTGTTCTACGAGCGCCGCTTAACATAAATATGTGATTGTTTAAGAATGATTTTTTATTTAGATATCAAAACATTGTTAATGTAAGCAATTATCCATCCATTTTGATGTTATTAACATAAAGATTAGAACGATTATTCAATCCGTCAGGTTACTCAAGAAAATTTAAGCTTATGCGTATGAATCTTAAAAAAATCCTTCTTTTTGTAGTTCTTCCACTCGGTTTTTTGATATCCGGGTGTGTTCGATCTTCAAATCCGGACGTAGAGAGAGGTTCGTTATTTCAGTTCCAAGATGGCTACCCGGAAGTTCGAACATCATCCATAGGCTTCTTAAGTGAAACTGATGAACCCTTGATTAACGTCACGTCAGAAATTGTATTAGGCAGTCTCATTTACAGTTCAAAAGATGAAAGAAGAGTCGCTAATGTTAGTCTGGAAATCAGAATTCTGCAACAGGATGGCGACTTTACTAAAACTATTCGAAAAGATTTTGAAATTGAATCTGAGTTTGAAGGGACTTTTATCAGCCAGGAGGTATTTACGCACGATGAAGTGCTTGAAGTAATTCCAGGCACTTTTGAAGTAAATATCACTGTTTTAGATCAAACATCCGGCCGTGCTTCAAACAGAACCAGCCAAGCATCAATTCCTAACCCTGAAGATCCTCAAATCAGCCTCACCACCATCCGGTTGTTAGGGAAAAATTTGGAATTAATGCAGGAGCAGTTTACCCCTATAACAACATATACCGTACCGTCCAAAATCGATAGCCTGAAATTAGAATTCCAGGTAACCAATAATGACATGGACGATCCGCTTACCATTAATGCACGGCTCCTGCAATATCCGGCAGACACATCTTATGCCCGCCCGATGAATTTTAACAATTACAGCCCATCATCTCTGCCTTACGTAGGTGTTGACATGAGGCGCCCTGAAGAGATCGACACTAACGTAAGGAGGTTGGATCAACCGGGGAGTGTGTTAATTGAATTTAAGTATCCGCTGCTCGACCGTGGCACCTATCGCTTTGAAGTTGAAACCACCGATCAGGAGGGAGAAACACTGTATCGGGCGCGCGACTTTTCGGTGGTCAGTGAAAATTACCCTTCGATAATGACCGCTCGCGAACTTGCGGAGCCACTTATTTATTTAATGGACCGCCGAGACCACGAACGAATGATGGAAATTCAAGATCCTGACTCCCTGAAGGAGGCTGTAGACCGTTTCTGGTTGTCTAATATCAGAAATATGAATCAAGCCAGATCTGTTATTAATTTATATTATGAACGGGTAGAACAGGCTAATAAACAGTTTACAACCTTTAAAGAGGGGTGGAAAACCGATATGGGTATGATCTATATTTTATTTGGTCCACCATGGTATGTAGATCGATACCTGAACACCATGGACTGGTCTTACTCTTATGACAGAAACGACCCTCAATACAATTTTCGATTTCAGAGACCGAATCTCAAAAATGAGTTTTTCCCATTTGACAACTATTTGCTTCAAAGAAATCAGGGCTACTTCAATGTTCAATACCGTCAGACTCAATTGTGGCTTACCGGCAGTATACTCACCAATCGGCTGTAAAACTGCTTAAAAGGGACACCATTTCTTTTCTCGTTTAATTCATTACCTTTATTCAGAATAAAAGAATTTTATATTAGCTTATGACCTTTAACAATTACAAAAAAGCATCTGCGCATGTCTGACAAAAAAAAGGTTCTGATAGTAGAAGACGATTTAATACTGAGTCTTCTGTATGAAAACTATATGGACAAACTTGGGTTCGAAACTGAAGGAGAACTCGTCTATGGAAAAACAGCCATTGAAGTGGCAAAAGAAGTAGAGCCGGATCTTATCTTAATGGATATTTCTCTGGAAGGCGAAATGGACGGTATTGAAGCAATGAACGAAATCCGAAAGTTCTCTTCTGTTCCAGTGATCTACATTACCGGCAATTCAGATAAAGCGCACCAGGAACGTGCTAAGCAGACGAACTATGAGGATTATCTGATCAAGCCCATTGAGTTCAATGAGCTTAAGGCCAGTCTGATAAAAGCCGGCGTTCTGTCTGAGTAGTCTTCGCTTTTTTGTTATTTACTTCTTATCAACACACTAAGAAATTCAGACATGATCAAGAATACACTTTCCTATACGTTATTCTCCTTACTATTTCTTTTCACTATCTCTTGTGCCGGTACAGAACAGCTGGAATCTTCTTCAAATTACCAAACTGCCGGATCAGAACTAACCGTTTCGGAAGTTGAGCGCCCCTTACCCTACCCCATTGATGTTCCAAATGCATTTTTACAGGCTGTAGAAAACGGTACAAGAAGCTCAGATGGTAGACCCGGCGAAAATTACTGGCAAAATTACGCCTCTTATCAGCTTTCGGCTCAAATTGATCCCGAAACCCACACGCTGTTTGGAGAATCTTCTGTCGAGTACATCAACAATTCACCCGATGATTTAGAAATCATCGTAGTTGAACTTGCCCAAAATCTTCATAAAGAGGGTACTCCAAAAAAAGAGACCACAGAAATTACCGGTGGTAAACAGCTGCAGCGAGTAAATGTGAATGGCCAGGATCTGGAGCCTATTAGCATGTTTCAGCGTTGGACTCAAAATGCTTCAGGTTACATTCTGGAAGGTACGCGTCTTTATATTTTTCCGGATGAACAGCTGACATCCGGTAGTTCTATGAGTTTTGAATTTGAATGGTCTTTTGAAATTCCCCAACAAGGTGCATCCGGGAGAATGGGACGCAGCCGCGACAACCTCTATTTTATAGGTTATTGGTATCCTCAAATAGCCGTTTATGATGATGTATACGGATGGATGGACGACCCTTTCCTTGGCAATGCAGAGTTTTATCACGGATTTGCAGACTACGAACTTACAGTAACTATGCCATATGAGTGGATAGTGATGGGTACAGGAGAATTCCTCAATCCCGAAGAAACACTATCACAAAGAACCCTTGAGCGTTACAATCAAGCCGGCAATAGTGATGAGCCAATCACTATTGTTGATTTTGATGAACTTAATGACGCAACAGTTCAAAACGACAGCGAAATGCTTACCTGGAAGTTTTCTTCAACGAAAGTAAGAGATGTTGCTTTTAGTGCTACGCTCGAATCTAAATGGGATGGTACCAGGACGCCTGTGGGTGACTTGACCGGAGACGGACAAATAGACTACTCAAGAATAAACAGCTTTTACAGAGAGGAAGCACCACTTTGGTCAGAACAGGCTGAATACGCTCAGCACTCCATTGAGTTTCTGTCTGACTACACAACTTTACCTTATCCATGGCCACACATGACCTCTGTTGAAGGCGCTGGTATAATCGGAGGCGGCATGGAGTTTCCAATGATGACTGTAATTGGAGATTACAACAACGCCGGAGCAGTGAGGCTCTACGGAGTTACCGCTCATGAATTGGCTCACATGTGGTTTCCAATGATCTTGAGCACAAACGAAAGGCGATACACATGGATTGATGAAGGCTATACCTCATTCCACACCAACGAAGCCAACAAGGATTACTACGGCGATCGGTTTGATAACAATGACATCTTTGGTGGTTATCTGCAAATAGCCGGTACTGACCTTGAAGGTGAAATGATGCGTTGGTCAGATTATCACTACCCCGGCCCTGCATACGGTGTGGCTTCATACCCCAAGCCGGCATCTGTTTTGGCAGCTCTTCGTGGTGTTTTAGGGAACGAGCTCTTTATGGAAGCACACCACGAACTTATTGAGAGATGGAAATACAAGCACCCATATCCGTGGGATATATTTAATACGATTGAAGATGTAACAGGTAGAGATCTCTCTTGGTTTTGGAGAGCCTGGTATTACGAAACATGGGTATTGGATCAATCTGTGGCCGATGTTATTTCTGATAATAATCGTCACACAATTGTTATTGAGGACAGAGGTGATGTGCCGATGCCTGTTCTTTTGGAAATTACCCTCGCTAATGGGGAAAAAATAGATGAATACATAGATGTAGACCATTGGCTGAAAGGACATCGAATCAAAGAGTTTACATTTGATTCTGACTCACAAATAGTACGTGTTGAGATTGATCCCGAAAACCATTTTCCGGATGTTAATCCATCTAATAACATTTGGGAGCGTGCTAACTAAAATCAATATTTAATAGCCGATTTCGTTTATATAGTTTGAGCTCGTAGGATCTCTTCAATTTTTTTGTTGTAAGGTTTGTAAAAATGTATAACAGATCGTGTAGAATCAGACCGATGTTTCTATTTTAAATTGATTTAAAAATTCAATTACATACCATGCCGTTTTTTAACAAAATGCGTAAACGTAATTCTCTAAGATGGTTATTCCTTAGTTTGGGAATAGTTGCTGTGCTTGCACTTACAGCAATGAACATCTATTCACTGTATGCGTTACGCGAATCTACTATAGAGTCTGCCAAAGACAATAAAAAAAGTCAGCTCGATGAGTTCACCTTTCAGGTAAGGCATCAATTTGGTGGCCCTTTCCGGGAACTGCGAAAACTGGACATCGAAAAACTGGAAAGCAGCTGGAATGTGAGCGGAAATTTCCCGGCTCATTTCATTGAAGTTTTAGTCAAAGCGTCCGAAGATCCTCTATATGACGATATTTACTACAGCCCATCCGACTCAGCTCCCTGCTACGAAGAGTCACAACCTCTTTATAAGTTCGATGCAGATCTAAAAATGTTTACACTGATTACAGATGTTCCAGATCTGGTCTGTGATGGTTTCGGCATTTCCAATTCCAGAGTTAAAGCACTAATCGAAGAGTATCGATTTAACAACAAGGTTACCTTCGATGCACATCGAAGTATGAATCTGGCACTGATTAACCTGGACAAGAGAGCTGTAATTGGCCATTTAAACTTTACAATTAACAGAGACTACCTTGTTAATGAAGTTATTGCCAAACAGCTTAAAGAACAGTTTGGACCAACAGAAAAAACCGGGATTGTGGTTTGGCTCAGAGACTGGATACAGGATGAAATTTTATCAGGCAGTGATGAGCAATACACTTACAGCCGTGATGTTTACGAAATTGACATGAGGCAAAGATTCCCGGAAATGCTGGAAAACTGGGTTCTCCACGCATCATTCCTGCAATCGCCAACAGTTGCAGCTACAAATGCTTCATTAACCAGGAATCTCATTGTTCTTGGATTTGCGGTGATCGTTCTTTTCGGAGCACTCGTCTTTATGTTTATTAATGCTCAGCGCGAAAGAGAGTTGGCACAGCGTCAGGCCGGTTTTCTTGCCAACATTACCCATGAGCTCAAAACACCACTTGCTGTAATGCAGGCAGCAGGCGAAAACATTTCTGACGGACGTGTAAAGGACGGGCAAAGGTTAAAAAGTTACGGAGAACACATCTATAATGAATCTGTTCGACTGCGAAAAATGATCGAAAAGCTTTTAGATGTTGCTAAGGTTGATTCCGGGCAGACCGTTGTTGAACAGGCCCCACATCAGCTTGAAGCTTTAGTAACGGATTTTCTCAATTCTAATGAGCAGTACATTCGATCGAAAGGTTTTAAACTTAATTTTGATAGTGAATCGGAGCTCCCGCTTGTAATGATCGATCCCGATCACCTCGAAACGATCCTCAACAACCTGGTCGAAAATGCCATTAAATATAGCTCTGATACAAAACAGATAGATATTAAATTAGATAAGAACAACGATTTTGTTGAATTATCAGTTGCTGACAAAGGTGACGGTATAGCTAAGAAAGCGCAGAAATTTATATTTGAAAAATTCTACCGTATTGAAAATAGTCTGACCGCAAAAACAAAAGGTCACGGATTGGGATTAGCCATTGTGAAAAACATGGTTGAATTAAATGGCGGATCTATTCAAGTTGAAAGTTCAGAAGGGAAAGGTTCTACTTTTACAGTAAGCTTCCCTGCTCTTATTAAGGGACAGGGGCATTCCGATACAGCTACTTTAAGACCTGAAATTAACGGCAGTAAAATCAAAAATATAGACTCCAAGCAATATGTCTGATAAACAAAAGAAGATCGTTATCGTTGAAGATGAGCCCAGCCTTGTTTTCACTCTTCAAGACACTTTAGAATCGGAGGGTTACGACGTTACTGTAGTTCAGGAAGGTAATAAAGCGGTTGAAACTGTTAAAAATGTTGAACCTGATCTAATGCTTCTAGACATCATGCTTCCGGGTACTAGCGGCTACGACATCTGTAAAGAAGTACGGGAACTTAAATATACATTCCCGATCATCATGCTAACAGCTCGCGATCAGGAGATCGATAAAGTTGCGGGACTGAACATCGGCGCAGATGACTACATGACAAAACCCTTTGGGGTCAAAGAGCTTCTTGCCCGTATAAAAGCCAGGCTTCGCCGGGCCAATGCATACTCCAAATCAGGCCCTGTTGAGATGCTGAAACTTGGAGACGTCAAAATTGATCTGAAGGAGTCAAAAGTTATCAAGCCCAACGGCGTAGAACACGAACTCTCTACCCGGGAAGTGGAATTAATACAATACTTGGTTTCAAAGGCTAATAAACCGATATCGAGAGACGATCTTCTTGAAAATGTATGGCGCTACGAGTATAGCACAAATACAAGAACCGTAGATGTGCATATTTCAAAACTTCGCGCAAAAATTGAGATGCAGCCAGACGACCCGCGATTTTTGGTCACACTTCACGGTGTTGGCTATATGTTACGCGTTAACTGAGACACCTAAACTATTTACCTTTTCAACAAAATCGGGAAATCCGTCCAGCTGGCTTATGAGCAGCTTTTGAAGTGTTTCGTTTTTAAGGCCTGATTCGGGGTTAAATGAATCATTCACTCTCTGAATAAACATTCGCTCCGGGTAGATATACGCTTTTCTGTATTTAAGAAGCTGCTCAAACTGTTCAACCGGCCGTAATGCACCAAAAGCTCCGGCTGCTTCACCTATCATAGAGACAGGCTTCATCTCAAGCGCATCGGGAAAAGGGAGGTAGTCATAAAAGAACTTCAGCACACCGGGAAATCCACCGTTATACTCAGGTACTACAAAGAGAAAACCGTCTGCACTTAAAAAGTTTTGATTAAACTCCTTCACGGAGTCCGGAGTATTACCATATTTGCCGCCTACAATATCTGAAAATGGGAAATCCATCAGCGAAAAAATTTTAGTTTCCGCTTTCTTTGCCAAATGACCCTCAACATAGTTTGATACTTTAAGAGCATTCGAATTAGGCCTGTCTGTTGATGATAAAATGTGTATTAAACTCATATTTGATATCTGCTTAGTAATTTTCAGTACGCTGACCTAACATTTCAATCAGCACAATGATTCACCTATTTCATCGACGCACAAAATAGCAATAACGCACACGTTAGTGTTAAAAATAAACAGCAAAATCGGGTTAACAGGAGATTAAACTCAAAATTTTACGACTTAAAAAAAGCGCTTTTCTGATGTTTGTAGTTAAATAATGATAGTATAATGATTTTTTAACTTAATTTAATTTGTATAACATCCGATTTCACTTTATCATTTGACTGAAGACTTGATAAAGTTAATTCAGAATATATTGAAGAGCTCATGTTATGGTAGACATCGAGCAATAGCTCCAATACTCAGAAAGCCGGAATGGATAATTCCGGCTTTTCTATTTTCAGGACTTTTCTCCCTTACTATTCAACACGCTTAGCCTTTCCCATAATTTTTTCTCTCTGCCGGAATCGCCACCTTTATACCACGATTTATCTTTTAATTCATCGGGTAAATACTGCTGATCCACCCAACCGTTAGGGTAGTTATGTGGATATTTATACTCATCCGAAGCATTCTTCACATCCAAATACTGGGATGCGAGTTTATTCGCGGTTTTATCTTTTAAATGATGTGGCACATCCATCACGCCTTTCTCCCTGATTAAGCTATTAGTCTCAAAAATGGACTTCGTAGTGTTGCTTTTTGCAGAGAGCGACAGAAAGATTGCTGCATGCGAAAGAAAATAAAATCCTTCCGGCATTCCCGTTTTTAAAAAAGACTCGTGTGCAGCATTGACAACGGTTAGAGCATATGGGTCAGCCATGCCAACATCTTCCGAAGCGAAGATTAGCATTCGCCTGAAGATAAAGTTTGGATCTTCTCCTCCCTCTAACATTGCACTCATCCAATAAAGAGCAGCATTGACGTCAGATCCTCTCATAGATTTTATAAAAGCCGATGCATAGTGGTAGTGTTCATCTCCACCACGATCGTACCTTACATTCCTTTTTTGAATGGACTCTTTCGCAATCTCCAATGTTACCCGAACAATCCCATCCTGGTCTTTAGCTGTGGAAAGTGCGGCAACCTCCAATGCGTTCAAAGCATTTCTCACATCTCCCCCGGCATTCTCTGAAAAATAGTACTTAGCTTCCGATGCTACTTCAATCTTCATATAACCCAGCCCTCTCTCTGCATCTGCCAGTGCACGATCTACCATCATTTCAACATTATCACGAGTGAGCGGGTAGAGCTCAAAAAGCTGACATCTGGAAAGCAGCGGATTTACAAGTGAGTAAAACGGATTTTCAGTTGTTGCGCCCACAAGAGTTATTATTCCTGACTCAAGGTGAGGAAGCAGAGCATCCTGTTGGGCTTTGTTCCACCTGTGAATTTCATCTACGAATAGTATGGTTTTACGGCCGTTCGCTTTTTTCTGATGTTCAGCTTTAGCCACAACATTTCGCAACTCTTTAATTCCATCCAAAACAGCATTAATAACCTCAAATCTTGCATCAATTTCATTAGAGATCACATATGCCAACGTTGTTTTGCCAGAACTTGGAGGGCCATAGAAAATCAGGGAACCTATTACACCACTCTCTATCATTCGTTTTAACATTTTACCCTCACCAACCAAGTGCTCCTGACCTACAAATTCATCCAGAGAAACAGGACGCATTCTCGTTGCTAGTGGCTGGTTTTTATTATCAGGTTTTCCTTTAAAACCACCGGGTTCATTTTCGAATAGATTCATCATACTGACATTTTATTATAAGAAGTGGCAAACTTTCCAGAAATATATGATAAGTAAATTACGCTGCAATTTCGCTGTACATCAAATATGCAATTTTCAGTATTACTCTTGCATAATGAAAAAATTCTGCTTATTGATAATGAGTACTTAAACTAAAAAGGGAGGTATATGACTGTTAAAGATATTCTAAATAGAAAAGGCACAACCGTTTACTCTGTGCACCCAAACGAAACCGTTTACGATGCCATAAAGAAAATGGCTGATCTTAATATTGGTGCACTTCTCGTTCTCGAAGATGGAAAAGTGAGAGGAATTATTTCTGAACGGGACTATAGAAATAAAGTCATTTTAAAGGGAAGAACCTCTGCTTCAACACCTGTAAAAGACATTATGGTCAAACAGGTATTCTGCGTTAACAGCTCAGACAGCATAAATTTATGCATGCAGCTTATGACCGAAAAGAAGATTCGGCATTTGCCTGTTTTGAATAATGGCGATTTAGCCGGAATCATTTCCATTGGCGATGTCGTAAAGTCCGTCATCGAAGACCAAAAAATTGAGATAAACTCTCTGCGCAACTACATCGCAGGAAGTTATCCCGGATAAAATAATTACAACGGCAGATTATCGTGTTTCTTCCTTGGAACGCGGTCTGCTTTGTTGTGGCACAATTCAAAGGCTTTAATCAGTTTTTCACGCGTTTCGGATGGCAGAACCACATCATCAATAAAACCACGTGCCGCCGCCTTGTAAGGATGAGCAAACTCATCACTATAGCGATCTTCCAACTCTTTCTGCTTCTCTTCGGAATTGTCTGCCTTGGCTATTTCGCGCCTAAAAATGATTTCTACAGCACCTTTTGTACCCATAACCGCAATTTCTGCAGTAGGCCATGCAATATTGTAATCAGCTCGAATATGCTTGGAGTTCATCACATCATAAGCGCCGCCATAAGCTTTCCTGGTAATGACCGTCATTTTTGGTACTGTTGCTTCGCAAAAAGCATATAACAGTTTTGCACCATGTTTTATAATACCGCCCCACTCCTGATCAGTGCCGGGTAAAAATCCGGGCACATCCTCAAAGACAATCAATGGAATATTAAACGCATCACAGAATCGAACAAAACGTGCACCTTTCAGTGAGGCATCGATATCCAGAACTCCCGCAAGAGATAATGGCTGATTGGCAACAATTCCAACCGTACGCCCATCCAACCTGGCAAAACCAACAACAATATTATCTGCATAGCGCTCATGCACCTCATAAAAAGAATCTTTGTCCATCACTCCATCAATTACATCTTTGATGTCGTACGGCTTGTTGGCATTGAGTGGAACTAAATTATCCAATGCATCAGCCTTAGAGGCGTCCGGTTCTTCCGAAGGTTTCATTGGAACTTTTTCTTCACAATTCTGCGGAATGTAGCTAATCAGCTTGCGTATATTTTTCAGGCAAACTGCATCATTGTCTTCAGCAAAATGTGCAACACCAGATTTCACACTGTGCGCAGATGCACCTCCAAGTTCCTCAGAGGTCACCTCTTCGTGCGTCACCGTTTTAACAACATTAGGACCGGTTACAAACATGTAGCTTGTATTTTTAACCATTGATACAAAATCAGTAAGAGCCGGACTGTAAACGGCCCCGCCTGCGCATGGCCCCATGATTGCAGAAATCTGCGGTATCACACCGGATGCCATCGAATTTCTCCAAAACACTTCCGCATAACCGCCAAGTGAACTTACTCCCTCCTGGATTCTTGCACCACCTGAATCATTCATCCCAATAACCGGCACACCGTTTTTCAAAGCCAGATCCATAATTTTACAGATCTTTTCAGCGTGAGTTTCTGATAGTGAGCCACCAAAAACGGTAAAATCCTGACTGAAAACATAAACCGGACGACCATCAACTTTCCCATAACCGGTTACGACACCATCACCTAAAAACTGCTGGTCTTCGAGTCCAAAAGCTGAGCTGCGGTGGGTAACAAATGCATCTATCTCCTCAAAACTGTTTTTATCAAGAAGCAGGTCGATTCGCTCACGGGCTGTGAGCTTACCTTTTTCGTGCTGTTTTTTAATGCGAGATTCGCCGCCACCTTTTTTCGATTCTTTCCTGAGTTTTAATAGCCGCTCTACTTTTTCGTTTTCAGACATTCCTTGCAGTTAAAATTCTTTATGATTTTCGTTCTTTGAAAAAGGTATGAAGTCTGTCGGTAAAATCAACCGCAACTTCATCAAATATATCGATGTGATTTCGACTAAAGATCTCATCTTTAATAAATCTGGATGCGCTCTTCCAGTCATCCAAAAAGGCAATATCCTCTAAAGCCTCTTCGTATGCTTTATCTGAACCACTAAATATTCCATCTACAAACCTTTCTCTTTCATCAGAAATCCATTTTATCAGCTCTTCAGCGGTTGCCTCAGGGCTCTCTTCATCATCCTCGTCGTAGCTACCAAAAAAGCTATCTGCCAACTTATCTGCTAACTGGATTTTTTCATCTTCTTCTGCCTTAGAAGCAGTGTTATCTTCTACTTCAACTACACTGCTCAAATCTTCTCTTTCAAGAAATGCTCTCCAGATAGGAACATCTTCTTCATCGTCTGTTTCATTATAAAGCTTGATTGACTCAACCCCGGCATCCTCTTCATCATCCGGCCGATCCGTTTCAGCCAGATCTTCCACTTCAGGCTCACTTTTCTCCCTTTCGGATTTCTTATGACCGGAATCATCTCCGGCTATCGCTTTCCATTTACTCAACAGATCAGAATGTAATCTATTCGGATCTTCATCCTCATCATCCAGCTTCAGAATATCACGACGTATTTCCCTAGTAGATTCTTTTGCATCCAACTCTTCAGCTTCACTGCCCGTATCACTATCATCGGTTTCTTCGGGCTGATCCAGCTTAAATTTTGAATGAATTTCCTCTTCAGGTATATCATCATCCTCATCAACATCAACAACTTCTTTGTCTTCTTCAGAAAGCTCATCTCTTCGTTTCCTGAATGAGTTCAAAATTGAATCCTCTTCTTCAATATCTTCCTTCTCTTCTTTTGGCACTCTCGATAACTCAGAATGCTTACTTGAAACAGTTTCAGGTTTTTCTTCCCTATCCATTTCAGCTGTTTCTTCATCGTCATCCAGAATTTGACCCGGTGATGACATTACTTCGATGAACTCCGTTCTGTTTAAAGACTTATTTAACCGGTCAAACAGTCTCGAAATCCTTTTTCGCCCCTTATCTTCAAAATATATGCGAAACAGATCTGTGTCTACAGAAGGCCCGGCTAAAACAAACAGTGGTTCCAACTCTTTTGCCCAATCCAGCGAATTGTAGGAACCAATCAATTTGTCATCTATCTGGGCAATGATTTTCTCACATTCAGTAATTTTGAGCTCGGTTTTACTCTTCTTCTCCATGTATCGGATTAATGCTGCAGCAAGTGGCCTTCCTACGGTTACATACCGAATTCTTTTCTTCAACTCTTTAATAGTCAGAGTCTCATCATTGCCAAAAAGTATTTCCGGAATTGCTCTGCGAGGTTTTATTGCAAGCTCCAGAGCGTCTGCAACAGCTGTTTCCAACAAAGGTGCTGCGTAGGAGGCCGGCATCCGAACTTCAGCTTTTATCGCCTCCAGGAAATTTTTCCAGGCAAAACGTACAGAATCCCCCTCCATTTCTGCCCACTCCGTTTTCGGTGGGTTTACAGATTCGCTCAAATTCTGATGCATTTCTAAAATTACTCTCTCAGTGATAAACGGCGGGATATCAAGCACCTGTAGATCTTCCGGGGTATAATACTCTTTAAAACGGGGTAACTGAGCAGTCAGTTTCTCTGTGATGTGGCGTACTGTTCGCTCCATATCTTTTTATATTTACTCATTATGCAAACTATGTAAGACCTCTATAATAATAACTTTTCTTCAATTACTTCATGATCAATTTTAGCATAATTGTATTAAAAACCTCTTTTTTCTTCTTTTTGCATCTCTTTAAATTTACCTTCCATCATGATTGAAATATCCGCAGACAATATTATAAAAAAATATGGCCTGAAGCGTGTATTAACCGGTATAAGCTTCCACCATCAGACTGCTGTTTTAGGAATTGCAGGTTCTAACGGTTCAGGAAAATCCACCCTATTAAAAATCATCTCCGGTCTGATTAAACCAACCTCCGGCAAAGTAGAATGGAAGATTCAAGGGGATACGCTGTCGCCTAAAGCCATAATACCATTTATCGGGTTTTCAGCACCATACGTTCAACTTTACGAAGAACTTACTGTTGATGAAAATTTACGTTTTTTAGTGGAGCTTCAAAAAAACAGTGTCATAAAAGATATTAATGAACTGCTGGAGCAGTTTGAAATAGAAAAACTAAGTAATTCGCTATACGGTAATTTATCAACAGGACAGCAACAGCGCGTTAAGTTGGCTTCTGCTGTCATCAAAAAACCATCTATTTTAATCATGGATGAACCCGGGTCTAACCTGGATCTAAAGGGAAAATCGTTGATTAGAAATCTGGTTCAAAAATTTAAAGATAGTGACAGAATGGTGATCATTGCTTCCAATCAGAAGGATGAACTGGACCTCTGTGACGCAATCATTGACTTAAACAAATATAGATAAGAGTATCATGTATACCCCTGAAGATAAAAATCTGGCCAATCAACTTCTGAATCACAGTATTGAGCTTAAAAAAGGCGAAAATGTGATGTTGCAGCTTGTGGGCCTCAACGGAATCGGTTTGATTCGGGCCCTGACAGAAGCCGTCAGAGAAAAGGGAGCTCATCCTTTCATCAAAATTGAAGA
>CAZHUP010000009.1:0-34169 GCA_964535495.1 uncultured Rhodohalobacter sp. | reverse complement strand
TAACCAGCAGAAGGTGGTTATTGTCTGTAACTCCCACGGCAGTTCTCGGATGACGGTTCTGATTGAACGGATCGTTGTTAAACGACCGGGTCTTACCGTTCAGAATCAATAGGGGTCCGGAGCTCAGCAGGGTCTGAACGTCGATTGTAAGCCAGCCCTCTTCCGGACGATCGATAATGTAGGCTGATCCGCTTTCTGCAACTCCGATACCTCCGTTTTCAGAGTAGAGCCGTCGGTTCACCGCACCCTGCGCAAGGGTTTCGCCATCCACTCTAAAAAAGACGACAGAACCACCTCTCTGCACATCAAAAAATGATCCGTTAATAGCTGCAACGGCTCCGTTTGTCTCCGCAAACTCACTGGTTTTGATCAATACCGAATCTGACCATGCAAATTTCGGAACAACCCCGGCCGCACTCATATCAACGCGGACAACATTGATGCTCTGCATGGAGCCAAAAAGATCATCACCGTGATATTTTTCCCAATAGATCCCATCTGAAATGACCTCAGAACTCCAGGAGCGCGTGTCTGCCGGCAGAGGGTGATGATCTTGCGCGTGCAGATCCTGCAGAGAGATAGCGGTTAGTATGAATAGGACGATCAGGGAGTGTCGAATGATGTTCATAGGTTTCATTTTTTTATTAAACCGCAGAATGTCGAATATTGAATATCGAATGACTGTCAATTGTCAAACCCTGAATTAGCTTGACCGTTCGTATTGATTATTAGTTAAGATATAAGGTACATTAGAAACATTCGATTATACCCTCACCCTCTTTGAAAGGAGAACTTACTGTTCTCTGAAATCACTCATCCCTTTCAGCCAGCTCAAGCCAAACCATCGTCTTTTCATCAATCTCTTCGGTGAGCTTACCGTATCGCTCTGATTTTTCTTGAAGCTCTTTCGAATCAAGCGAACCACTGGCCAGTTCATTTTCCAGCTTGGTTTTCTCCTTTTCGAGATTCGCGATCTCTTTCTCGAGTTTATTAAACTCTTTGCGTTCTTTATAGGTAAGACCGTCAGACTTTTTCTCCTTCTTTTTTGGCTTCGGCTTTTTTTCCTCTTTTTTAGGGGATTTTTTCTCTCTTTCGACACGCCGCTGTTCTAAATCCTCAGCATCCTTCAGATCCCGATATTCCATATAGGAGCCATGGTGATCCCGAATCACACCATCTCCTTCAAACACAAAGTAGTGATCCACCAGCTTGTCCATAAAAAATCGATCGTGGGAAACCACAATCAGACAGCCCCCAAATCCCCTCAAAAAATCCTCAATTTTCTGCATAGTCGTCAGATCGAGGTCGTTGGTCGGCTCATCCAGTATTAAGAAATTGGGGTTTTGAATCAGAACCATCATCAGTGCAAGTCGCCGCTTCTCCCCTCCGCTCAGTTTCCCAACCGGAGTGTACTGCAGTGAACCCGGAAATTGAAAGTGTTCCAGAAACTGAGATGCTGAAATCTGAGATCCGTCCGACATCTGAATCACCGAAGCAACCTCCTTAATCACATCAATTACGCGCTGATTCTCATCAAAGTTCACATCCTGCTGACGATAGTGCCCAAACTGGATTGTTTGCCCGGTGTGAATATCTCCTGAATCCGCCTCTTCTTCTCCGGTAATAATTTTCAAAAATGTACTCTTACCGACTCCATTCTTACCGATGATCCCAATTTTCTCACCCCTGTTAAAGGAGTAGGAGAAATCATCCAAAATGACTAAATCATCATACGACTTAGATATCTTCTCCATCTCCAGAATCTGTCCGCCCATACGCTGCATCGAGACATCCAGCTCCAATTCACTCTCATCACCGCTTTGAGTGACTTTTTCTTTCGTTTTGTGAAATGCATCAATTCTGGATTTCGACTTTCCGGTACGGGCTTTCGGTTGCCGCCTCATCCACTCCAGTTCTTTCTTAAAAAGCTGACCTGCTTTTTTCATCTCCACTCTCTCCTGCTCCTCTCGCTCCGCCTTCTTTTGCAGATAATAAGCGTAATTTCCTCTGTGGTTATAGAGCTTTCCGCCATCCATCTCCAGAATATGGTTACATACCCGATCCAGAAAATAGCGATCGTGAGTCACCATCAACAAGGTGACACTGCTTTTAGCCAGATAATCTTCCAACCACTCAATCATATCCAGATCGAGATGGTTAGTCGGCTCATCCAAAATCAGCAGATCAGGATCATCCAGCAGAACAAATGCCAGAGCCACCCGCTTTTTTTCACCGCCCGATAGCGTACTGATCGATCTTTCCAGGTCGTGAATATCAAGTCTGCTCAATATCTGTTCCAGCCGCTGCTCGTAGTCCCAGGCTCCCGCCGCATCCATGGCGGCAGATGCACGCATGTAATCTTCCTGAGTCTCTTCATTAAAGTTTTCAGCCTGAGCCTCTACCGCTTTTTCATATCGCAACACAACATTGGCAAGACCTGTATGCCCCTGCGAAATGTACTCCTGAATGGTGAGCTCCGGATTGAGCTCCGGTTCCTGCTCCAGGTATCCAACTTTGATATCACTTTGAAACATCACTTCACCGGTATCCTGAACCTCTTTGCCGGCAATGATTTTCAGCAGCGTGGATTTTCCGGTTCCGTTTGGAGCAACCAAAGCCGTTTTATCTCCCTTCGAAAGTCCAAAGGTGATCTTTTCAAACAGAGTTTTTGTGCCGAAACTTTTAGAAAGGTTTTCTACAGTCAGATAGGTCATGCAACGTGTCAATCAATTTTCAATACAATTCAATCCTGAGTTCTGTTATTATGAATTCATTGTTTGAACTTTTATAACAGAGTCCCCTCCTTCGGAAGGAGGAGTTCGGGGAGGTTGATTTTTCAGGATTTGGCTAGATTTAAAATTAAAGCTGTACACTGAACCACCCCTAAATCCCCTCCTTAAAAAGGAGGGGACTTTTCCATTCAAACGGTGAGTAAAAAATTTAAACTCAGGTATTCAGTATTGAAAATAGGATTTTTTACGGCCAACCTCGCCATTCAAAGAGATGTTTATTTAACTACCTGTTTGATAGACAGGCTCTCCCTCTTCAATCATTCCATCTTTTAGGTGAATAATTCGGTCGGCGTACTCGGCATCCACCGGAGAGTGCGTTACCATTACAATTGTTGTGCCCTGCTCGTTGAGTTCCTTCAGAAGGTCCATTACCTCTTTTCCATGACCGGAATCGAGATTACCGGTCGGCTCATCCGCCAAAATCAATTTGGGCTCTGTAACAACCGCCCGGGCAATGGCCGCACGCTGCTGCTGACCGCCGGATAACTGATTGGGAAAGTGATTTCTACGCGCCATCATCCCCATCTCCTCAAGTGTTTTTTCTACTTTCTCCTTACACTCTGAACTGTTAAATCCAAGGTATTGAAGCGGCAGCTCTGCATTTTCGAACACTGTAAGCTCATCAATCAAATTAAAGCTCTGAAAAATAAACCCGATATTACCTTTCCTCATCCTGGCCCGATCCCGTTCAGAATATCCGGCCGTCTCTTTTTCTAAAAATCTGTAACTACCTTCTGTTGGGCTGTCAAGCAGTCCCATAATATTCAAAAGAGTTGATTTACCACAACCGGACGGCCCCATAATAGCCACAAACTCACCCTGCTCAATCTCTAGTTTCAGACTGTTCAACGCCGTGGTTTCAATTTCATCAGTTCTGTATACTTTCGTCAGGTTTTCTGCTTTAATCATTGTTCTGCCGTTTCTTTTATTAAATCATTCTTGAAATATCAGCAGATCGGCCTGCTGAAAAGCATCATAACTGGATGTAACTACACTTTGCCCAGGTTCCAGTCCCTCTATCACTTCATAATAGTCTCGATTTGAGCGCCCCAATCGCACAGCTTGCCTAACAGCCCGATTTCCGCTTTGCTCCATGGCAAATACCCAGTTTCCTCCTGTCTGCTGAAAAAATGCCCCCCTTGGAAGAAGCAGAGCCGTTCCTGAATCGCCAAGTTCGAGCCTTACACGCACTGATTGACCCCGTCGCAGAGTTCGGGGGATTTCATCAACAAACTGAAAGTCAACCTGAAACTGTCCGTCCTGTATAACAGGGTACACTCGCTCAACAACTACATTGTACATGTTGCCCGCAAACTCAAAACTTCCTGATTGACCGGGAGCTACTCTGGCCAGGTAAAATTCATCTATTCCAGATCTTACTTTAAATCCATCCAGCTGATCAATCTGGCCAATTCGTTCGCCTTGCTGAATGGACAATCCGGGGTCCAGCTCCATTGTAGAAAGTTGTCCGTCTATCGGTGCAGTAACAACCAGATTTCCCAAAATCTGCTGCACGCCGTCCAGGCTACGCCACATGCGCTCTTCAGATTGATTGAGCTGAGTTAGCTGCTGATCCATCTGAACGGAATCGCGCCGGAAAGACTCATAATTCAGATCAAATCGACTTTTTTGAAAAGCGTACTCCAGTTCAGACTCCTCATGCTCGCGCAATGATATAAGTTGCTGTGTAAATAGTATACTATCTCGCTGATGAGCTGATTTAGCTAGCTCAAGTCTGGTTTTAGAGTCCGATAGTTCCTTCTGAAGGTTGAGGTGATTCTGTTCCAGATTCAGTCGTGAATTTCTCACATTGTTAATCTGATCATAAATTCCCGCTTCCTGCTGAAGCACACTAAGCTGAAGGGAGGAGTTTGTCAATATCACAACTGTGTCCCCTGCCTGTACCATTTCACCCGATTCTGCAAAAACCTGCTGTACCACACCGCCTTCCACAGCATCCAGATAGGTAGTGCGTATGGGCTGAACCGTACCGGAAACATCCACAAACTCCTGAAACAGACCTTCTGTTACTTCAGACACCATCACGCGCTGTCTGTCAATCGTTACAGATCTGCCTTTATCTCCACCGAGATAGTTGTACAAAATAAAGAGCACAAATCCGCCAATCAGAATAAATAGTGCAATTCTGATTGGTGAAGTTCTCTTTTTTTCAATTTTTTTATCCATGGAGTTTTTTTAACTGTTGTTATTCATTTTTCAGACTTTCAGCCGGGTTAAGCAGCGCTGCCTTTACTGCCTGAGTGCTGATCGTGCCGATACTAATTAATAATGATATCAGTAAACTCATCGATAATGTAATTATCAAGTAGTAGAGCAAATCGATGTGATAGGGAAATCCTGACAACCAGTTATCTGCAACGAAGTAGATGATTGGAAGCGCAATTAAATGTGCAAGTACAATCAGTGCCATATAATCTTTTGAAAGCAGATAAAATACTCCGGGCGCGGAAAGGCCAAGCGTTTTTCTTATGGCAATCTCCTTCTCCCGAACTTTCACAGAGTATGAGGCCAGGCCAAGCAAACCCATGCTTCCCACTAAAATGGCAATGATTGCAAAAATACCCATTACGGAAGCAACCTTCTGTTCCTGCTCATAAAGTTGATTAAGACGATCATCCACAAAAAAGTAATCAAACGGGTGTGTTTGATCTAAATCGGTCCAGATATTCTGAAGATGCTCAATTGCATCTCCCGGATTTCCCGGTGCCAAACGTATTTTCATATACTCAATATTGGCAATCAGCTGGTTTGTATTTGCAGGCAGTTCAAGGATTAAAGGTTCCAGTTCTCTTCTGAGAAATGTGTGATTAAAATTTTCTGTGACCCCAACTACCTCATACTGTTTTACATTTGAATCTCTGAACAATCTGCCAACTGCATCTTCCGGATTACCCCACTCCAGATATTCAACCATCTCACGGTTAATCAACAATGCCCGATCACCATCGGTTGAAAATTCTTCGGAGAAATCTCGTCCGGCGATGATCTCAATGTCCATAGTCTCCAAAATATCATGGAGTACAAATAATTTACTGAATGATGGGGTATCTTCGGTTCCTGAACCCTCCGGCGTATAATCAAACTTCCAATAGCTCGAGCTCCCAAACAGTGCCTGAGAGCCTGATACCTGACGTATCGAAGAGTGAGCCAGCGCTCGCTGTTTCAGTTCATCATAAGACCATATTGCACTGGTTAGGTAGACAGGTACAGCGATTACCTGTTCTGAATCAAATCCAAGATCTTTTTGCTGTAGGTGTTGATTTTGAAAATAGACCAGGGCAGTACCAATCAGCAGAATTGCCGTTATTGAGAATTGAACCAACACCAATCCTTTTCTTACACGGGTGCCCTTTTTTCCTTTCGACTGTTTTCCTCTCAAACTCTCTATCGGATTAAATGAAGAGAGAACAGCCGATGGGTAGAATCCGGCCAGAAGAGCAATCACAACTACAAAAACAGAAATCAACAGTGCAGCTTCCGGGAGTTGCAGTTCAGCCGATATTAATTCTCTTCCGGTAAACAATTCAAAATATGGGAATGCCAGCCATCCTATGATAATACCTGTTACAAAAGCCGCAAGTGTAAAAATGAGTGACTCTATGATGAATTGACCGGCCAAGCCTGAGCGTTCAGCACCCAGCACTTTTCTAACCCCAACCTCTTTTGATCTGCGTAGAGCTGAAACAGTTGAGAGATTTACAAAATTGATGCAGGCCAGGATCAGTATAAATAGCGCTACCAGCCCAAACAGATATACATTAACTGAATTGCTAACAGGTTCAATTTCCGCATCCAGACCTGCCGTTAACCAGATATCATCAAGAGGCTGAAGAGTTAGATCCACACTTTCCGAGCCTGTAAAATACTCCTCGTAAAATGGTTCTGCAATCTCTTTGATATTCTGTTCAAGCTGAAGATTGCTCACACCCGGCTCAGTTAGAATATAAGTCCAAACAGGATTCCATCTCCATCTGGATACCAACTGATCATAATTACCCCACAAGTTTCTGAGAGTTGAAAAGGGAGTTAAAAAATCAGCTTTAAAATGTGAATTATCAGGCCAGCTCTGCATTATCCCTGTTACAGTCAATGCAATCCTTCCCTCAAAGTGAAATGTTTTTCCTAACGGATCCTCATCACCAAAATAGATTGTCGCTATTTCCTCTGTAATTACCACAGAATTTGGTTCAGACAGAACCTGATCTAAATCTCCTCTTGTCAGTTTTATGTCAAAAATTTCAAACACTTCAGGGTCCGTAAAGAAAAAGCGGCTTTGGCGAATGACTACATTGTTATCGGGATTTTTTATTGCAACACTTTCACTTTCGAGATCAAAAAATCGAGCTGTAGCTATTACGCTGCCCTGTAGTTCATTATCGATCAGATTTTTTAGCGGAAATGGCGTTGTGGCAGCACGTCCATCATTTTCGCCATTATTCAGTGTAGATTGTGTTATACGGTATATTCTATCACTTCTTTCATGATACCGATCGTAGGAAAGTTCATCGATTACATAAATGCCAATAAGCAGACAGCTAGCTATACCTATTGCCAGGCCAAACAGATTTACCAGTGAAAAAAGCGGGGTTCTTCTCCAGTTTCTGAATGCAATCTTTATGATAAATAATAGATTTACCCTGTGCGCTCCCATACAACTATTCGATAGTCCTAAAGCTTACCTTTACTTAGTCAAGAGTGGCTTAACTTGGGGCTGTTACAAAAAAAGTAATTTTTTAACATTTAATAAATTTCGGGGTCAACCTTAATACTCTCTTTGTAAAGTTTAATTACATTACGTGTTCATTAATTTTTTACGATCAAGAATGTTTGACAGATCTTTTTTATACAAACTGGTGATTGCAAAGATGCCCTATGGACAATATAAGGGCTGGAATATTACATCTCTGCCTGTTCACTACCTGGAGTGGTTTGAGCGCCAAGGATTTCCAAAAGGAGTATTAGGTCAGCAGTTATCTACAATGTATGAGATCAAAACCAATGGATTGGATGAAATTCTGGATCCAATAAAAAAAGAGATGAAGGTTCATCAGAATAAATATTAAACCAAATAATCTATGCTAGTTTTAGTCATTAATTGCGGGAGTTCATCCGTCAAATACAATCTTATAGAAACAGAAGAACAGCAAGACGTCTGCAAGGGGATTGTTGAAAGAATTGGCGCTGTAACTTCAATTGTAAAACACGAACCTGAAGGTAAAAAACACTCTAAATCCACACAGGTAATTGCCAACCACGAAGATGCTTTGCAGGAGATCATGGGTTACCTTTTGGATGAGAGTAATGGAATCATCTCTTCACCTTCAGATATTAAAGCCGTTGGACATCGTGTTGTACACGGTGGCGAGATGTTTAAAGATTCCGTTTTGATTGATGAAGATGTAACACACGCCATTGAAGAAGCTTTTGATCTGGCTCCACTTCACAATCCCAACAACCTGAAGGGTATTGAAGCTGCCAAAAAACATCTCCCAACAATTCCTCATGTGGCTGTTTTCGATACCGCTTTTCACCATTCACTGCCCGCAAAAGCTTATCTTTACGGCATTCCAAATCGCCTCTATCGACGGTACAAAATACGTAAATACGGATTTCATGGCACATCACATTACTATGTAAGTCGCCAGTATTACAAATTGATCGACAAGCCGGTTGAAGAGACAAAAGTGATCACTTGTCATCTCGGTAACGGCGCTTCCATTGCTGCAATTGATGGCGGAAAATCTATCGACACCTCTATGGGCTTTACGCCGCTCTCCGGACTCGTTATGGGAACACGAAGCGGTGATCTCGACCCGTCTATTCTATTCTACATTATGGAGAAAGAAGAGATTACAATGAATAGTCTTCACGCTCTTTTAAACAGACACAGTGGACTTCTCGGCTTAAGTGGTTACGCCAGCGATATGCGCGATCTGCTTGAGGAGGCCCGTAATGGTGATCGACGATGTCAGCAGGCCGTGGATGTATTCTGTAACAAAGTGAAACAGTTTATAGGATCGTATATTGCTACTCTTAATGGCTGTGACTCCATTATTTTCACGGCGGGAATTGGTGAGAATTCTGCTGAGATCCGTGAACGGGTACTTACCGACTTAGATTACCTGGGGATAAAAGTGGATAAGGAGATGAATAAAAATGCCGAACGAGGTACGGTTCAAAAAATCAGTACCAGCGATTCCAAAACAGATGTCTATATCATACCTACTAATGAAGAGTTGGTTATTGCAATTGATGCTGCAAAGATAGCTCAAGCTACTCATCAAAGTCCGTGGTTGTAATAAAATCCCCTCTTGAGAGGGGATTGAGGGGGTTATAAACTTTTTAAAGGAAGGTGTGATTTCGTGTAGCAAAAATCCTCCTCTAGACCGCTAAACGCGGTTAGTCGGATATCGAAGTTCTTTTCCCATCAATCGACAGTCCGCATAGAGCGGACCGTCGAATATTTAAATCTGTATTTGAAAATAATACACGTGGTTTAAATAGCTTCCCCTCTTGAGAGGGGAGACCGCCAGGCCGCTCTAAGCGATCTGGCGGATAAATAGACGTTCAATTACCTCCTCGGCACCAATGTTGCGCTAATCACCTCATCCTGTCGAGTGCGAATGTTTTCCAGCACTTTCTCGGATGGCTCGGCGTCCAGCTGGATTGTACAGCAAGCTGCAATTTTTCGATCAAAAATTACATTCTCGAGCTCCTGAGCATTAATCTTTGCCTCTTTCAGCTCATTCATCACATTGGCAATGACTCCGGGCTTATCGTAATGGCGAACTACCAACTGCCATGGTGATTCTGTATGCTCGCAACGGTTCAACCAGTTTCGGACTTTCCCTTCTCTGATATAACCGCGAACAATATCGACAGCATCCTCTGCAACTGCCATCTGAGCCTGGTAGGTACTCGCTCCAATATGGTGAGTAATACACACGTTATCTAATCCCTGAAAACGACTTTCAAACTCACCTTCTTTAAATTCCGGTTCATCGCTAAATACGTCCAATCCGGCATTTAATCTTCCGCTTTTCACCTCATTGTACAATGCATCCTCATCAACAACTCCGTCTCGAGATGTATTGATAAACATCGCGCCATCTTTTAAAGCAGATAAAATCTCCTTAGAGATAATTCCTTTTGTCTGAGCATTCATCGCAAGATGTACACTCAAAATGTCAGACTTTTTCGCTGCATCCAGAATAGATTCAGCATAGTCTACCTCCATTTCATCCGCAATTTTCGGAGTTAGTGATCTCGACCATGCCACTACATTTAAACCGAAGCCTTGAGCTCTTTTAATAACTTCCTGCCCAATCATTCCTGTGCCGATGATACCGATAGTTTTTCCAAACAGTCCATCCGCCTTTGAATATGCAGCCTTATTCCATTTGCCGTTATCAAAATCTCCCACATTTTGCGGAATAAATCGATCAAGAGAAAGAATAAGCCCCATGGTTAATTCTGCAACAGCTATCGCATTTTTTCCGGGACAGTTTGCAACATAGATCCCTTTTCCACTGGCCGCTTCAATATCGATATTGTTTACTCCGGCACCCGCCCGAATAATCAGACTTAGTTTTGGGCTTTTATCAATACAATCACGGTTCACAACCGTTGATCTGACAATTAAAATTTGAGTTTCCATCAATCCGTTTCCAAGATCTGTTTCTTTCAGGCCCGGATTGTTATCTACCTTAAGCCCCATCTCTTCCAGCTGTTGAATCGCTTCAACGGGTAATTTATCTGCTATGGTAACATTCATAAGTCGTCTCTTTTTGTATGATTTAATTTATCCAAATGTACGTAAAGCCTTTTTTACTGCAAAGAAATCAACCGGGTTTTGGAGTTTAAAATTGACTGAACTATATTCTACTAAATTTCTAGTATTATGAGATCCACTATTATTTTTGTTCTGGCATTTCTAACCAGCAGCTGTGCGCTATTCAAGCCATCGCTTCAGTCGCAACTGGAACCGCTCGATATGACCCTTATTGAGGGCGGCACTTTTGTGATGGGTGATGTTATAGAAGAAAAAAATGATGACTCTCTTCCACTCCACGAAGTTACTCTATCTGATTTCTATATCGGAACTTTTGAGGTCACTTACCGGCAGTATGATACTTTCGCTAACGCAACCGGCAGGGAACTGCCCCGCGATGATGGCCGTGGAAGGGGAGACAGAGCCGTTATATACGTAAATTGGTACGATGCTCTTGCCTTTTGCAAAGCATACGGCTATCGTCTGCCAACCGAACAAGAGTGGGAATACGCGGCTCGGTCAGGCGGTAAAAATGAAATCTACGCCGGTATCGCCGATCCGGACAGTCTCGATCATGTTGCACGCCATAAAAACAATAGTGGCGGATACTCATATTTAGTGGGCACCAAAAAGCCTAACGGATTGGGCCTGTACGATATGAGTGGTAACGTAGCCGAGTATGTAGGCGACTACTACCCATTTTATAAAACAGACACCGACTCTATCGAATACTATCCACTTGAAGAAAGGGCAATGCGTGCTGTTCGGGGCGGCAGTTTCAATCAGACAGACAATGTTCTGAGGACATACTGGAGAGTTGGAGTTTTAGCAGAGCTTGGAGATCACACCATAGGATTTCGATGTGTAGAACCTGTTGAGAAAGATTAACGTGAGTTCAACATAAGAAGTTGAGAAAAAAGCCTCCCCTCGAATGGATGGGACATATTGCCTGCCAAATTCAAAGATTTAACATCGAACTCAGTTAAGATTAATCTTTGGCTGCTATACTGCGAACAGCATATGGGATTGCTTCCAGTCGTTCTTTCTGAATAGGTTCGCCCGTATCTATGCATATTCCATAATTTCCGGTCTCAATCCTATCTAAAGCCACAACTATCTGATCCAGCTTTTCTGTCTGTTTCTCAATCTTCTTTAGAATAGTCGCTTTGTTGTTCTCTTTTGAACCTAAGTCGGCCTGATGGTGGTCTTGCGATGATTGAACATCATCTGCTGTGTTATTCAGAGAATCCAGGTTATCTTTTAAATTCTTAATCGTTGCTTCAGACTCTTTCTTTTCCTGATTCAGTTTTTGCCTAAAATGTTCAAGCTCTTCTTCGGTGAGTGGTGTGTTATTTACCGGTGTTTTTTGTGTAGACATAATAAATCACTGTTTATTTAATCTTCTACTATCTACAATGATTTTAATGTGTTTTGAGTTTCCTTTAAATTGCGCTTACTAATCTCTGCTCGCAAAACTCAGTCGAAATTCAGTTCCAGGTGCAACATTTGCATATTGAAATGTGCCCTCCAGCTGATTCACCAGCTCACGAATCAAATGCATTCCCAGTGAACCCGTGCTGTACTTCTTACCCGTATCATTTCTCAGATCTTCCTTAATGCCTACTCCGTTATCTTTAATCATCAGATTTACCTCACCGTCTGCTTTACTGACAAATACGGTTAGTTTTCCATTCTCCCGCCCTTTATAGGCGTGCTTATACGCGTTGGTAAGAACTTCATTAACAATCAATGACGTTGGAATCGCTTTACTAATACTAAGTTTGATATCATCACATTTTATTTCAATATCTATGACAGTCTTCGATTTTAACGTCTCTGCAACATTGTTAACCAGCTGAGTAATTGTGTCTTTAAAATTGAGTCTCGAATAGCTTTCTGATTGATAGAGCAGCTCATGGACAGATGCCATCGTTTTAATTCGGTTGACGCTGTCGAAAAGTTCTGCCTGGAGTTTTAGGTCTTCGGTTCCAAGGGCCTGCAGCTGCATTAATCCGGATACCACAGCTAGATTATTCTTCACCCGGTGATGAATCTCCGCAAGCATAATCTCCTTTTCAGCCAGCGATTCTTTAATTGCCTTCTCTTTTTCAACCCGATCAGAGACATCGTGCACGAGTGAAAAAATTGAGATGATATCTCTATTTTTATCAAACATTACAGAATTATACCATTCGCAATGCAGTATACGGCCATCTTTTGTAATATTTCGGTTGTGACTCACATTGCTGGACTTCTTCCTCTCAATTAAATCGTCAATCCTCTGATTTACCAGGTCGATATCATCTTTGTGCGTAAAACTCCATTCCGCTCGACTTCTCTTCAAAACCTCCTCTTCAGACCAACCAAATAACTTCTCTGCACTCTTCGACCACTGGGTTACTTCAAAGTTTTCGTCGGAAACAATAACTGCTAGTGGTGAGTTTTGAATATGAAATTCAAGCTGCTGTGATGCTTTGTGGGCTACTTCTTCAGCTATTTTCTTTTCTGTAATGTCTGAAAGATATCCTTCGAGGTGCAATAAATTATCTTCATCATCAAAGATTCCAATACCGTTTTCCATTACCCAGTGCATAGCTCCCATTTTATCGAAAAGCCTATACTCTACCTGATACGCCCTCTTTTCCTTTAATGCCTCATCAACTTCAGATTTTATTCTCTTGATATCATCTGTATGCATTAAATCGGCAAAGTTCACCTTCTGTTTCAAAAAGTCTTTGCGCTTGTAACCGGTCAGTTGCTCTACCTGATCGTTTATAAAAATCATAGAATAGTGATCATCATTTTCACAGAGATAGATCACGCCGGGTACATTAAACGCCAGATTACGAAAGCGCTGTTCACTCTCTTTTACTTTTTTTTCAGCCTTCAATCTTGCCGAAATATCTTTCATTAAAATAACAGCACCCAGCTTATTACCCTCTTCATCCTTCATTGGGCTGCCACTGGCCAGTATAAATCTCGGTTCAGCTCCCTTGGATACTATAGACATTCCGGCATTTATAAGCGTTTCACCGTTAAATGCACGCATTAGGGGAACTTCTTCCGGTTTCAATGGGGTTTCTCCGTCAATATGATACAAATCATAGTGATTGACACTCTCCTCAATAGGAATTTCCATCAAGTCAACTCCATGCCACTCCTGTGCTGTTTGATTAAAGAGAACCAGTTTTCCATCCTGATCACAAACTACTATTCCATCTGCTGCTGATGAAAGTATTGCGTTTTTAAACTCTTGCTCCTGGTATAACGATTCTTCTGCTTTTTTACGATCTGTGATATCCACTGCCGTTCCCACGAGCCTGTGTATTCGGCCTGTTTCATTCTTTATTGGTGAAATTGTAGTAAGATAATTTCTTCTACCCAACTTGGGCAGCGTAACGTCCTCTTCGTACGAAATATCATCACCTGTTTTCAGACAATCTTTATAATGGGAGACAATACTTTTTGCGATATCCGGAGGAAATATCTCTTCGACCTCCTTCCCCTGGATATCTTCTCTCCTCATATTCACATATTTCAACTGCGTATCGTTAAAATCCCTCAGAATGAACCTTTCTCCCGGTGTTACGTCTATCACAAAGATACTCTGAGCAATATTTGAAAAGATCTCCTGGTACTCTTTTTCATTTTCTTTGATTCTGCTCTCTGCTCTTTTTTTATCTGAGATATCAACGAAAAAAGTGGCAAAAAAGCCCTTCTCATCAGACCAAGCCTGCACCTGAAACCATTTGCCCAATGGCTCTGAATACTGTTCAATTACCTTTTCAGTGCCGGTTAGTGCAACTTCACCAAACGCTTGTATCCAATCTTCCTTGCCCCTTTCAATACCGGGCAAAACTTCAGTGGCGGTCTTTCCGATAATTTCATCGCCATTCAATCCGGTTAGCTTTTCAAACGCTTTATTGATTTTTAAAAACTTGTAATCAGCAGGTCGATTTTCACTATCCAATAAAATCTCGTGGTATGCAAAACCAAAAGGGGAAGAGTCTATTATTGATTCTGAGAACTTCATTTATTTAATCACAATGGGTAAGGCTTTATACATTTAATTTACCCTACATTATTCGATTCTGGTAATTCAATAGTTTACCCAATTCAGCTATCAAAAAGGTGGTAACTCTTATATCTAATCATTGGATTTTTCCCGTTAGCCAGTCGTGAATTTTCACTGAGATTTCGCGGCCAACATCTCGTCCCCTGTCTTCATCAGGCAGATCCTTGGATAGAAAAATCAGAACATATGACTGACCGTCAGGCAGATAGAAAATCCCGGAGTCGTGCCGGACTCCTGTGATAAATCCTGTTTTATTTGCAGCAACCACATCATCCGGCAGATACTCCGGCAGCACATCCTGGTAATACTGATCCTTCAGTACCTCAATCATTAAGCTGTCCATCTCTTCGCTGACGGCCGTACCGTTGGCAATTCGCTCAAAAATAACCCCCAGATCCCTGGCCGTGGTCCGGTTACTGAGGCCCTGATCAAACGCCTTCATATCGTATAGTCCGCGAAGCACCAGAATATTTTCTGCGCCAAGTTCACGCATTGTTTGTGTAGTCTCCTCAGCACCTACAAGCTGAAGAATCAGGTTGGTCGCAATATTGCTGCTGTAGGTGATCATAGCGTGATTCAGATCGTAAATGGTTGCCATCTCTCCCTCCCGTCTCTCAAAAGGATCGTCACTTTCCGGGTCCAGGTCCAGCTGAAATTCCGATCCATCCACAATACTATAGAATTTGTTATCAACTTTTATAGAGTCGGACAGATTAAACTCCCCGGCTTCAGCCCTCCTGAAAAGTTCTATCATCACCGGCGTCTTCATTGTGCTGGCCGCATGAAAAAGGGTATCTGCATTAATGGCAAAATGCTGATCCGGATTCTGCAGATGCTGAAACCAGATGCCGAAGGTACCCTCCTCTTCAGCAATATGGTTTTCAATATCAGTCTTAAGCTGATCAACAGAATTTGATGATGAGCATGCAGAAAAGAAAAAGAGTGCAATCAGAAGATATTTATGCATAATAGGAGTTGTTGGTCTTTAAGTAGTCGTATCAGAAAATATAAAAACGGGAGAGAACTTTTCCGGTTTATTCTTTACTCAGCGTAATTGATATATGACTTGCAATTTCAGCATTGGATCGATTTATCTGGCCACGAAAACAATATTTAATAAAGTATTCCCTTGAGGCAAGGAGTGATTCCGTCCCCCCTTTGAAGGTGGAGAGTGAACGCAGTGAGCAGAGGGATGATTAGCGATATCCTATTTTTATCCCAACTTATTCGTCTTCGTGTAACTTCGTGGCAAAAGTATTTTAGTTTTGAATATTCACAATCACGTTTAATCATCCCCCATACCCCCTTCAAAGGGGGATTTTATACACAGTTTATTCAGCTTCGTGTAGCTTCGAGGCTTCGCGACTTCGTGGCAAAATAGCTCCGGTTATAACTATGTTCGCAGTTTTCATCTGATCATCCCCCTTACCCCCTTCAAAGGGGGAAATCGTATAAACACCTTCTTGTTTCAAAAATCACTTAATGTATGGTAAATGTCTCCCCGGGCAGGTAAATATCAAGCTGAATATTCCTGGCTCCAAGTTTTCCGTTTTCCGTAATGGACTCACCGGATCGGTTTTGATAGACCAAAACCTGAGAATTACCAACCACCTCGGCTTCATTACCTTTCACCAAAATTGCTGTCGATTCGCTGATTCCAATCCCCGAGTGATCAGGGTACTCCATCACGGCTGTCAGCAGCCGGTTGTTTCGTGCTCGTTCCACAAAGTGCTGGTCCACAATCACCCCTTCAATCAGCCCAAGGCCTTCGGCTGTGATCATGTTGTCCTTCTCCAGGTGATAAAAAGTAGAGGTGTACTCAGGGTAATTCGCCTGATCTCCGGTAATCATAATTCTGCTCATTATCGCGGCCCCCGCACTGGTTCCGGCAATCATCGCTCCGTTTTGATACGCTTTCTCAATAGAGCCTGCAATTTCAGGCACGGCTTCAACAGCCTCCATAAAGCGGGACTGAGATCCACCTGTAATATATATCAAAGAAGCATTTTCAAGAGAGTCTGATGCCGAAACAGTAAATTCATGCCGTCGTTCAAAGTCGTAAAATCGAATATTCTCAACTCCTTTTTCTCTGAACTGCCGTTCACCATAGTAACCCGATGTATCCGGGTTGAAGCCGGACATGGTTAAGACAATTGCGTAATTCTCTTCATTCTCAAGGTCTGTCTCTTCAATGATCCGATCGAGCATTACATCGGGGCGGCTGCCGCCACCAATTATCAACAGAGAGCCTTCGGAGATATTTTCATTAGTATAGCTGTCGTTAGAACCATCATATTCGGCACATGAAATGCTGATTAAAGCTGCCGTTATGATCACAATAAGTGGTAGAAGTTTTTTCATTTTTGAATTGTTTTCCGATTAGCATAAAAAAAGCACCGAAACCATAGGCTCCGGTGCTTTAAAGATAAATCAATTATCCAACTATCTTAGCAAACTGTTCCGGCATAAGACGGATTCTGGCAAAGATTTGGATTGGAGTTCAACTCACGTTGTGGAATTGGAAGTACCAGCTTAACGTCATCGTAGCTTCTAGCTCCTACGTTACGCTGAGTTCGCTTGATGTCGTGAAGCAGATTCCCTTCAAACATCAATTCCAGTTTACGCTCCAGCAAAATTGCATCCAGATCAAGATCAACCTCATCCAAAGGATCGAGGTTTACGCGATCACGGATTCTGTTGATATCATTCAGTGGTGTGTCGCCTTCATCATCACCCAAAACAAAGTTTGCTTCAGCACGAGTCAGATACATTTCAGCAAGCCTGATAATATTTACCTGATCGTCAGTAGGTCGATTCCACTTACCTGATCTTAGAGCACCGTCGCCCGGATCTGTATAAAACAGACTCAAGCGATCATCATTTGCCTCATACTCATCAATATGCTGCTGATTGATGTCAACATCACCACGACTGCTTGCACTATAGAATGTAAACATACTGTTTACTCCATCCTGCGCACTGTTCTGCATCGCAAAGATATCTTCCGTTGTGTTTTCAGGCTGATTGAATACGTCAGCAAACGTAGGTCTCAACTCATAAATACCGGACTCAATTACACGATTTGCCTCATCTCGTGCTTCCTCATACTCTCCACGCTGGAGATGTACTCGTGAAAGCACAGCACTAGCAACCATTGAGTTCACATAGTATGACCTCTCCGGATTTACGGCATCCAGCAGATCTCTTGCCTCTGTGAGATCTTCAAGAATTTGATCGTAAACAGCATCAACAGATACTCTTGCAACATTGGCATCTTCGCCAATTTCTGTAGTAGGAGTGAGTACAATTGGCACGCCCGGCTGGTTGTTAGCCTGACCGGCTTCATATGGAGCGGCATAAAGCCTAACCAGCTCGAAGTAAACCATACCCCGAATCAAGCGAGCTTCGCCTTCTACACGTGCTCTGTCTGCACCTTCAAGTAGATCTAGTCCACTTAATGCAGTATTCAGGACATTGATCGTGTTGTATGAGGAGATCCATGTAGAGGTTACCTGTCCGTTGTCATACAGCTGTTGTTTTGCCCAGATCTGACGTGGACCAAAGAACGTACCGGTAAACTCAAACTCACCGGCTGCCGCCAGAAAGTCTGCTGTCATCATATACCAGCCTCCATACATGTTGCTGCTGCCCATGGCATCATACGCACCAACAAGTACTGATTTTACATTATCTGCATCTGTAAGGACCTGTTCCGAGTCAATAGACTGGTACGGGTCTACATCAAGCAGATTGTCGCAACCCTGGAAAAGCACCAAGGCTACTGCTAATGCACTTATATAGATTTTAATTTTATTCATAATAGGTTTTTTAAAACTTTTGGATTTACAATGGCAAAATTGGTTTAAAAGCCAATGTTAATACCGAATGAAATGGTACGAGCCTGTGGTGCTGTATAGAAATCGTTACCAATGTTCAGGTTATTTGACTGATCGTAGAGGTCAGTGTTTACCTCAGGGTCCCAACCTTTGTAGTCGGTAAACGTCAGCAGATTCACACCACTCATATATACACGAACTCTTCTGAGTCCGAGTCTGTCCAGTGCACTCTGTGGCAATGTATAACCAAGTACTACATTTCGTAGTCTCAGATACGATCCATCAGAGATATATCTGGATGATGGGTTTGAACCATTTGCAAGCAGGAATCGATTTTCAGGAACGTCTGTGACGTCTCCCGGTTGTTGCCATGCATTCAGCTGATCTCTTGTCTGGTTATCAAAGAAATCGCCATTGGCTGACTGATATCGGCCACCGCCATTGTAAATATCATTTCCATAAACGAACTGTAGCAGTACGTTCAGGTCAAAGTTTCTGAAGTTAAATCTGTTAGTAAGACCACCAATAAAGTCCGGATTTGGATCTCCGATAACCACGTCGTTCGCGGCAGAATAGCTATTGGTTGTTCCGGCATCGTAATCTTTCCCATCCGCACTGTGCAGATAGTAAAGGGCATCGCCATTATCAGGATCAACTCCGGCGTACTCTTTGCCCCACATTACAGCAATCGGCTCACCTTCAACAGCTCTGGCAAGGAATCCGCCTTCAATAATCTGTCCATCAAGATTTGTAATCTTGTTGCGATTGAAAGCAATATTGAAGCTTGTGGTCCACTGAAATTCTCCAACGAGGTTGTGAGTATTCAATACAAACTCAAGACCTCTGTTTTCAAGCTCACCAACATTTCTAAGCTGGCTTGTAAATCCTGTAGTAGCAGGAACATTTACATTAAGCAGAAGATCGTCGGTTTTCTTGACATAATAGTCAATCTCACCACTTACTCGATCACCTGCCAATTCAAAGTCTATTCCAAAGTTGTATTGAGCCGTTCGCTCCCATCTCAGGTCCGGATTCGGCGTTTGAGTGGGTGCCAAACCTGAAAGGCCTGCATATCCTGTACCGCCGAATAAACCTCTTGACGGAAAGTTACCGATATTGGCATTACCTGTAAGACCGTAGCTGGCTCTGAACTTCAGGAAGCTTAGGAGACCAAAGTCTTGCATAAAGTCTTCGCGGGTCATGATCCAGCCTGCAGAAACAGACGGGAAGAAACCATATCGTTCATTCTCACCAAATCGTGAAGAACCATCTACACGTGCACTGGCAGAGAAGAGATATCGATCTTTGAATGTATAGTTTGCTCGCGAAAAGTACGAGAGGAAACGATACACGGTCTGTGTAGTAGATCCACTTGTAATTTCAGCCGCACTGGCCAGTTTTGTGAAACTGTCAGTAGGGAAATTAGTACCTGCAACATAGGTCAGGTATCTGTCTGAGTTTTCGTAACTCATACCCGCAATTGCAGTAAGTTTATGATCTTCAGCAAATTGTGTATCCCATGACAAGTAATTGTTTAATGTGTAGTTCACAACATTAACAACCCTTGAATCTCCAAATCCTGCTGTGTTTTCACCTACATTAGTAGTTCTATCAGCATAATAATCTTCATTCGAGAAGTATAAATCTAAACCTAACTCACTTCTGAACTGTAGGTTTGGAAGAATGGAGTAATCCGCAAACAGATTACCTACGTTTCTAAATACGGTCTGGTCTGTGTCTACACCTTGTACATGACGCAAAAAGTTGTAGTAGAGTGTATTTTGATTTGGCTGATCCGAAAAGCCGGTTAAATCACCATTATCAAAAATCGGAGTGTATGGCGGAGAAGTCGGAGGCTGAGCAATAGCCTGCATAGGAGTTGCAAAAGCATTATCGTTAGAAACACGAGTGTTGTATGTTCTGGTCAAGCCAAGATTCATACCAACATTCAATCTTTCCGAAGCCCTGTGATCCAGGTTAACTCTGGCATTCATTCGGCTGTACTCATCGCCGCGAACAATACCCACCTGATCACTAAATCCACCGGATATGAAGAACTGAGTATCATCAGTTCCGCCACTCACCTGAACATTAAAGTCAGTATTGTGAGCATCCTGGAAAGATTCATCCTGCCAGTTATGATCAACTTCACGATTTCTCCA
The DNA here is from genome assembly GCA_964535495.1 of uncultured Rhodohalobacter sp. Taxonomy (GTDB): domain Bacteria; phylum Bacteroidota; class Rhodothermia; order Balneolales; family Balneolaceae; genus Rhodohalobacter. Next base: position 13,512 of record CAZHUP010000009.1, on the reverse strand, counting down.
GTCGGTTCCGTTCGAAAGAAATCCATCAAGAAAACCTTCAAACCAGGCTACTTCACCATCGTAAGCAGCTTGCTCTGATGGATAACCCCATGGGTTACCGGCTCTGTTATATTCAAAAATTCCGGCTCGTCCGGCAGAATCTCTGAAGTATTCGATGTATTCATCGGCATTCATAAATTCGACGCGATTTGTTGGAGAACTAACTCCTCTTTCCAAACTCACGTTAACCTGAGTAGCTCCGGCTCGTCCTCGTTTTGTAGTAACAAGTACAACACCGTTTGCAGCCCTGGAACCGTAAATAGCTGCCGCGGCAGCATCTTTCAAAATTTCAATTGACTCAATGTCATCCGGATTGATATCCGTCAACGGATTCGTATCACCATAAGCCGTTGTTGACTGACTTTCAGATGTAATAGGAATACCGTCTACCACGTAGAGAGGCTGACTGCTCGCAGATACTGAAGAAGTACCACGAACTCGAATATTGATTCCCTGACCAAGCTTACCGCTCGACTTTTGAATAAATGCACCGGGAGCCTGACCCTGTAGCGCTGATTCAAAACTGTTTACAGGTATTTCCTGAATATCGCGAGCTGAGATACTGGTAATATTACCTGTCATCTGCTCTCTTACAATAGAACCGTAACCTGTTACTACCACTTCAGACAGACTCTGTTGGTCCATCGATAAAGAAAGGTTGAGATTCAGATCTTGATCTACATTGATGTTTCTCTGCAGAGGGATATATCCCACATAAGTAATCCGCAGTGTATATGTTCCTTCCGGAACATTTGTAAACTCAAAGTATCCGTCAGCATCAGTTGCTACTCCGTAATTCGTATCAACCAAAACAACCGTTGCTCCGGGTAATGGAGCTCCGTCACTTTGATCAGATACCGTACCTTCGACTGTATATTGCGCTACGGCTGCTGAGCTGAAAACAGCTACGAGCAATACCGAGCCAATAATAGAAAGTATCCTTTTTAGCATATAATCCTCTATATATTGTTTAGTATTAATGATTTAGCAAAATCAGGGGAAAAGATTGAGCACCGTTAATAGAATTGATGAGCTGTCACCTTGCCTGATTACACTAAATTTCAATCTATTTTTAGATTTAGATTTGTCTCTACAGATAGCACATATATAGCCTAAAATCAATCTATATATCTCAATAAAAGCGCTTTCAGGGTTGTTTTTACAAATATTTGAATTTTTACTGGTATTAATGCTTAGCTTTTTCTTATTAAAACTTTGCTGCAAATACGAAACGATTCGGACGTAATTTAATCTTTCTTATTTTTCGGGCATGAACAGCAAAGCATTTAACCACTTTCCCCGACTTATTTCACAGGGTGATAAACCCGTACTTTTTAACCCCATATTAAAAAAGCGGTTCAAAAACCGACCGGAGGAGCGCGTTCGCCTCAAATGGGTGGATTTTCTAGTACATCAAACCGACTGGCCACAATCCCGCATTGGATTCGAAGCGCCGGTCAAACTTCAGCAGGCTAAAAACACATTGCGAGCCGACCTGATTCTCTACAACAAAGATATGTCTCCCCAAATACTGATTGAGTGTAAGGCTGAATCTATAAAGCTGAACAGTGCCGTTGCCGAACAGGCTGCCCGGTACAATCAGGGCGTTGGAGCGCCGTACATCTGTCTCACCAATGGCATTTCTGATTTCTGGTACCGTGTTGAAAACAACTCAATTTCTACCATAGAACCCGACTCTGATCCTGACTTCCCACTCAAATCAGTAAAAAATCTTTCTGCTCTTAATCGGGATCTTTCATACTGGCGTGACCGTGGATTTTGCGCCGGTAAGTTTACCGAATCTACCGGGGAAACCCTTCAGCAAACAATTACACACTTTTGGAGTGGAGCCATAGAATGGCCGATAAATTTTCTCAATTTCCCAAACTCTCCCTTCGAGTTTGGCCTTCAGCACTATTACCGTATTCCCATTATCGACAACGAGCAAAAACTGGCCATCTCATTTATCGGATCTCCTGCCGGATCATCACACCTCGTCGCTATCCTGAATAGAAAAGGGGAAAATCACGGGATTCTATCGATCAACTTGAACAGACTTGCAGAAAATCATTCCGGTTCTGCTTTCCTATTTCAATCCGGAAATCAGGGCGAGGTAGACGCCAAAAAACACCTCCCATTTTTCGAGCACGGATTTAGTCAAAAACAGATTGAACAACTCCCTCATTATCTGATGAGATTTTTCGTTTAATCTGCCGAAACTGTACATTGACACAATGTTCAACAAATATTATTTAATTTGGGATTAAGAAAATCCCCTCCTTTTGAAGGAGGGGACTTAGGGGTGGTTGAATCATTCCAATGAGTTAAATTTTCAATTAAAGTCAAACTCTAAGAGCTTCAACTTCCCTCACCTTGCGAAGGAGGGAAGACTTTTTTACAAACTCTTATTTCGAACTCTCGTTACATTAGGTTCATTATTAACTTCACCAAGAACAACCGAATTTTATTTACTATGTCTACGAAACTGCACCGCGAAAAACTACTTTCACTGTTTGAAGAAAATCAAGAAGGCGTTATCTATTTGAAAGGGGCCGATATAATGTATCGATACGGTACAGATTTTGAATTTCCATTTCGTCAGGAGAGTAATTTCTGGTATCTGACCGGGGTAAACGAACCGGAATATCATGCGGTACTGGATATCAAGACAGGCGACTACCATCTATTTGCCCCGGAGCGCGACGCTCAATTTGCCGTGTGGCATGGTAAAATTAAGAGCAATGACCAGATTCAGAAGCAATATGAACCTGATCATCTGCATCGTGCCAATGATATTCTCTCCATATTAAAAAATTTAACTCCATCCACAATCTACTGCCTGGACGAAGAGCAGGCTGAATTTATTGAAGATTTAAATCGTGATTTTAATGTAGAGACCGACACCCTTCAGGATGTGCTCACTTATTGCCGGTGCATCAAAACGGATCATGAACTGGACCTTATGAGAGAGGCAGCTCGTATAAATAATATTGCCCACCTTGAGACGATGAAAGCGTTGAAACCGGGGATGAATGAGTATGAAATGAAAGCCGTATTTGATTTCCATCAAGCATCAAACGGACTGCTTCAGCCGGCATACACGGGAATCCATGCAGGAGGACCCAACAGCGCAATTCTCCACTATGTTGAAAACCGAGATAAAATTAATGACGGAGAACTCTACCTGATTGACGCCGGATACGAATGTGAGGGATATGCCTCTGATGTAACCCGCACATACCCGGCAAACGGACGCTTTACCGGAGATCAAGCAGCAATCTACCAGATCGTACTGGATGCACTCAATAAAAGCATCGAAAATGTAAAACCCGGTGTGAAGATGGAGGATCTGCATTTAGGAGCTTGCAGAATTATCCTGCACGGTTTGAAGGAGATCGGGATTTTGAAAGGGGACATTGATGAGATGATGGAGAACAATATATTCGCACTCTTTTTCCCACACGGACTCGGCCATTTCCTTGGGCTCGATACACATGATGTTGGCGGATACCCCAAGGGCGTTGAACGGATTGATCGACCGGGAATTAAGTTTTTGCGTGTTCGTCGTGAACTGATGCCGGGGATGGTTATTACTATCGAACCGGGAATATACTTTATCCCAGCCCTGCTAAAACCGGCCTTGGAAAGTCCTGATCAGGCTAAATATCTGAATAAAGAGCGTATTAACTCTTTGATGAATTTTGGTGGAGTCCGGATTGAAGACAATCTCATTATTACAGAAGATGGGCATGAAAATATGACCGATGTGCCGAAGGAGATTAAGGATATTGAAAAAGTGATGAAGTAGTTTGAGAGAAACACTCCGAGTACTCGTGGCACAACTTTGAGTCGTGCCACGAGTTTTCAAGCGCATTCTTAATGCGTGTAGATAACTAAATCGATTTGTAAAGAAACAAAAGGCTGAAAGCCTGAAATATCCCAGCCCGGGACATCGTCCCGGGTCAACAGATCCAACCAACTCAGTTAGCAGGCTGAAAGCCTGCGACAGGCAGAAGATTATTGCAGTATCCTAATTCCAAAAATAGTCCGCATTATATTCAATCACATCATACTCCTTCATAAACCTCTCTATTTCTTGCCGATAACTCATTTGTTTATGGTGTTCTTCCTGTCGGGCTATGTAACGAGTTACTAAATCAACTTTCGAACTGCTGACCGAAAAAGCTCCGTACCCTCTCTGCCAAAAAAATGAAGGGCTTTCTGTTCGTTCCTTCATCCATTTAGAAGAGCTTTTCTTTACTTTTTCTACAACCCCGGCCAAGGCCACATTTTTAGATAATCGAAATAAAACATGAAGATGATCAGGAACGGAATTAATGATAATTGCTGGACTTTTATTCCTTGAGAATATACCTGCCATATATGAATGCAAGTCAGGTTGGGTTGCTTTACAGATCAACGGTTGCCGGCCCTTGGTTGAAAATGTCAGGTGTATGTAAAGTTTAGAGAGGGATTGGCTCATACCGGTTTTTTTTGAATACACGCTTTATATCTCTGTAATTGTATGAACCGAAATTGTGAAATTACTTACAGTTTTTTTCGGGCAATTGAGCCATTCTCTTACAGGCTTTCAGCCTGTTGGGTATTGGATGGCGTTAGTAACCTGGGACGGTGTCCCAGGCTGGGTTGGCAGAGGCTTTCAGCCTTGCATTGCTAATAGCGAAATCAGCAAATTTTAAATAAAACATATTTTAGTACAGACAAACATTGAATTAGTTTAAACATTAAGTATTGAAGAGTAGAGGTATTCGTCTTATCCTGATTACACTGTAATCAGAAATGGTTCTCTTTGTATTAACAGATGGCGACTGAAATACTGCGTCTGCCCTCTGACTTAAGGAAATTTAAAAAATTGACTCATGCTTCTATACCTGAAGAAGTTTTTCAAAAAATAGCTTAATGCCTAAAACCACTCGTGGCACGCCTTCGAGTCGTGCCACGAGATCATGACTTCTAACAAAATTTACTAACTGTTCACCCGTTTGACTGCGCGGAGCGGTCTGACGGGGACCTGAAACAACCACCTACAATCATGCAATTTCACTTTCAAATATCATCCACACCGCAAAAATCGAGAGAACGTCAGGTTTTAACTGCACTCTTGGCCTTGGTTACCGGTGCACTCGTTCTCATATACCCTAACTTTCTCTACCTGATTGCCGGCGGGTACCTGGTTGCGCTCGGTTTGATGTTTATGTACGCCCGGGTTCCGGCCTTCATAGCCGGTTTTCCAATCGTTGCAGGCGCTTTAATCTTCATCTTTCCGGAGCTGATTCCATACACGTTTGCGCTATTCCTAGGGTTTTTCGGGTTGATCATGCTGATGGGGTTTCAGTTCGCAATCATGGGTTTTTTAACACTTATCATTGCAGTACTGATTTTAATGAATCCGGATTCAGTGGCTTACTTCATAGCTGCATTCATGCTACTCTATGGAGTTTCTAACCTGATCAGGCTGTTTCAGAATCGGAATAAAGGTGGTGGAGATGGTAACGACCAGGATGTGATCGTTCATTGATGAATGTGAAATTCACCGCAGAGGCGCAGTGGCGAAGATGTAATTTGATGAGTATTTCGTCAGTGCTAGATTTATTTAACCAAATTATTCAACCATTTTATATCTCTGGTTACAACTCTTCTAATAGCTGCTCAGCCTCCTCTTTCAGCTGGTCTTCATTTGGCAGCTCTACATCCATCTCCGTAATCTCCTCAAGAACCTCTTTCGCTTTCTCATCTTCATCCACTTTCAAATAGTGCTTGGCCAGATCGAGGCGAAACAGTATGCTCTCGGGCATCATCTCAATCGCCTTTTTCAGATACTCTTCTGCCTTCTCACTGCTTCCATCTGGAACTCCCTCCGAAATCAGACTGGCCGCAAACTGTTCTGCACTGCTGATGTTGGCTACATCTGAGTGAAATACGCCAAAAAGATGCCATACCGGTGCATAGTCGGGAATCAGATCGGCCGCTTTTTTGATATTCTCCTTAATCTCATGAGAAGTTTCTATCCGGGTGTCGGTGTCCTGAAGCTCACTCCATCTGCCCAAAGCCACCGCTTTCACATAGTATGAGTGCCCCTTATCGTCGTGATATTCTTTTGCACGATCAGCCAGATCAAGGGCTTCCTTATAATATTCAAGCTGCTTCTCCTCTTCATCATCCCCCAATTGATAGCCGAGTCTGGAATTAATCAGGCTGGCATTCCAAAGTGCATCAAAGTGATTGGACTCGAGATCCAATATCTCCATATAGAGATCCAAACTCTTTTTCTCATCCCCTTTATCAAAATTCTCTTCTGCTTTTGTCTGAAGTGAATCAATATCTGATTCTGATTGAGCAAAACTGCTCATGGGCAACAACAAAAGTACTGTGATTATCAAATAAATTAATTTCTCCATTTTAACCGGGTTTTAAAGAATGTTTAGTAATGAGATAGTCTTTAACCGGCTCGCCGCCAATTAAGTGCTCCTGTATAATTCTTTCCAAAACAACCGGTGTACATGAGTGATACCAGGTTCCTTCAGGATAGACAACAGCAACGGGACCTCTTTTACAGATTCGCAAACAATTTGCCTTGGTTCGATAAATTCCACCTGATCCATCTAAATTTAATTCCCGAAGCCGTTTTTTCAGGAAGCCCCAGGCTTCTATTCCGACTTCTCTTTTACAGCACTTCGGGTTCGTTTGATCGGCACAGATAAATATGTGTCGCTCTATTTCATTAATCTTCAATTCCTCTACTTTCTTTTTCAGTCTTTTTAAACGTTTGTCCATCCCCATTTTATAGCTGTTATACTTTATATAAACCTTAAAAATCTGATAAAATTTTCAGAATTCATCAGCAATTCAGTTATTGAAACAAATAGAGTTACAATTTCATTTAAATTGAAGAATCTCAATCATCACAGACCTATTTTAATTCAGTCAATTTCCAGTATTGATAAACCCTATGAGCCGTCTTATACAAAATCTTTTTTCTTCTACATTCCGCTCATCATGGAGATCTGTGGTTATGCTATGGAAACCTATGGCCGGCTGGACACTTATCGTCTACGCATTTTTCACAGCTATTCTCTCACCTATTTTCGTTGCAATGGTTCACTGGGGTGTTTTTCGAGGCGACCGTCTTCCGGCCGGAAACGACGAAATCCTTCAGTTTGTACTATCACCATCCGGATTTTCTTATCTCTTTTTAATTATTTTAATCACACTAACCGGTACAACCATTCGCTATGCCGGTCTATTTCAAATTATTACAGATGAACTTCGGGGCAGAAATGTTTCCATTACCTCCACAACGGTACGAATTGCGCAGCGTATACATTTCTTGATAAAGCTTTGCGCCATCACGATTGGAGTTGCAATCTTTTTGGCACTTCCTCTATTGGCCGGTATTTGGGGGATCTATCAAACCTACCTCACGGAATTTGACATCAACTATTACCTATCTGTAGCTCCACCGGAGTGGTATAAAGCTATAACCTTAGGTGGCATCTGGGCCGGCTTATGGGGAGTCGGAGTATTGATTCTCCTCGGCTTTTCGCTACCTGCACTACCCTCTTATCTGGATGGCAGACGTACTCTTCGTGAGGCCTTAAAAGAGTCCTGGACGCTGCCATTTACCAAAATGCTTGTTTTTTTAAAGAGTGTCGGTATAGCCCTGCTCTTTTGGTTTTTAATTCGATTAATCACAGACTCTATTCTCATCATCTCTTTTGGAGCCATGAGCAGCTGGGTACTGGATGTCAGTGGCTCCCTGCGTATTCTCGCAGCATTTGCAGGTAGCTACCTAATCCTGAGCTTTATTATTACCGCTTCTATCTCTTTTGTAGGCTTTTCACTGATCTCGGCTATCATCACAAAATTTTACTATATCTATATTCGCGGAAATGAAGCCGTAATTTCGCCCGGAATGTTACAGCTCACAAAAAAAACCATCCGTTCACTTCGCTGGATTAGCAGCCCTAAATATCTAACTGCGATTTTCACAGTTTTGATCTTCAGCAGCATTTTATCCAGTATTATCATGACCAGATCTCCCGGAGCTGCAGAATACAATCCTGAAATAGTATCACATCGAGCTAATGCAGGAGGTGCACCCGAAAATAGTCTCGCTGCTCTGCAAGAATCCATTAATCTGGGAGCAGATTATGCAGAAATTGATGTGCAGCTTACGGCAGATGGTGTAGCCGTTGTTTTACACGACGCTGATCTGATGCGCGTAGCCGGTCATCCCGGGCGTGTCGATCAGATGACGTATGCCGAAATGCAACAGGTTCAGCTACTCTCAGAGAAGAGCTTTCCGGATGAACTGCTCGTAATCCCAACACTTTCTGAATACCTGGAATTGGCTAGAGATGAAATTGGATTAATGATTGAGCTGAAGTATTACGGCTTCAGAGAAGATTTAGCCGAAGAGACTATTCGTGTGATTCGAGAACATAAAATGGAAAATCAGGTCTTGTTAATGTCTCTATCAATTCCTGCACTACAGCAGGTTAGAAACCTTGCCCCTAATTTACCCATGGGCTATGTATCGGCTGTGGCAGCCGGTGATTTGAGCCGTATTCCTATGGATTTTATTGCTATTAACCAGCAAAATGTAACCTCACAGCTTGTTCAAAATTACAGTTCCAGAAACCAGCCTGTATATGCATGGACCGTAAACTCTACAGGAAATATGGTTGATCTGTTTGAAAAGCAGGTTACCGGATTAATTACTGACGAAACCGAGCTGGCCATCGCTGTTGCAGATGAGTTTTCTGAACTGACAAACGCGGAAAGGCTTTTACTCCGATTCGGTTTTTTAATACTTGAGCCCTTCTCTGAATAGCTCAATTTCATTTCTACCGTAAATATGGCTTACTTATGTACTTATAAGAGCAATTATTAACAACAGAATTTTCTCTCTGATTCATTATTCACCGTTAAAAATCACACAATTATGATCCGTTTAGCTACACTATTATCCGGCCTGATCCTCTTCTCCATTATGTTTCTATTTTCCTGTTCAGGCGAAACTGAATTGATGCTTGGTGAACCGGAAGTAGTATCAGATGGATTTCAGTTTACAGAAGGCCCCTACTGGCATCCCGACGGATTCCTTTTATTTAGCGATATACCCGCCAATATTATCTATAAGTGGGAGCCGGACAGCAGAGAGTCTGAAATTTATATCCAGCCTAGCGGCAACTCGAACGGAATCAACTCATCACCCGAAGGAGACATTCTGATTGCCCAGCATAACGGACAGGTATCTCAAATCAATGACGATTTAACGATTACCGTACTGGCTGATCAGTTTAATGGAAGCAGGCTGAACAGCCCAAACGATCTGGTTGCCCGTTCTGATGGAAAGATCTTCTTCACCGATCCGCCGTTTGGCGTATCAGATGAAGACAGGGAACTGGATTTTAGCGGTGTGTTTCGGCTCGATCAGGATGGAACATTAACTCTTCTTTACGACGGGTTTGATTATCCGAATGGAATTGCGCTATCACCGGATGAATCAAAACTATATGTCAATGACTCCGCAACCGGGCAAATATTACGCTTCGATCTTCTTGAGGATGGCTCTGTTACCAATGAAACCCTGTTTGCCAGCGTAGGTGAACGGGACAATACAGGCGCAGCTGATGGAATGAAAACAGATTCCGACGGCAGGCTCTACTCAACCGGTCCCGGGGGATTGTCTGTTTTTGACACAGAAGGTAACCGGATTCAACTCTTAGGCTTCGATGAACGTATTACCAATCTGGCTTGGGGAGATACCGATTACAGCAGACTGTATGTAACAGCGCCAAACTCTGTTTACAGGGTTCAGACAAATGTATCGGGGCGGTAGAATCGCTATTTAAACTTCCAATACCCGACAACTCCCAGCTCTGCTGCAATAGCGATTGATGGCAGTAGAGCACCAACTGTTACCCACAGATAAACATTCTCAGGCTGCCATTGAATTGGCCACAATCCGCTGATGAATACAAGTGTTACTATCAAAAACAACACTGACCCTAAAAACAGGTATAACCCTATTTTGGGCAGACGGAGATGGAGCGTATGTATTCCCGCAAAGTAGAGTGAACTTACAAAGCCCAGCAGTAGAAGGTGCAAATAGAGAACTCTCAACCCGTGCTCGCCAAGCCATATCCGGGAAGGCAAAACAGCTGCCCCAATTTGCAAACCAATTTTTATCCCAAACAAGATAAGAACAAGACTCCACACCCATTTCATTACAGAACTATTCAGGCGGATCATGAAAAATAAATTCATGATTAACCCGATTGAAACCAGAAGAGATCCTGTTCTGGCAATCCATAGAAGTTGGTCGGTCAGCAAGTCAGCAGAAAGACCGAAAGGAAACATCAACGGTACTCCCAGTACCATAGGTGCAATCAGCCAGTTTTTATCGAACGGCAGAGGTATTTGCTTATCAGAGAGCTCGTAAAATATTCCAATGGCCGCCAGCACACACCATCCTTCAGTAAAAACAGTAAGGAAAAAATGGGTCATAGCAGCGGAGATCAGGTTGCTATCAATATTGCCGAACTGTAAAACGGCAACTCCCCATGCTCCCAGAGAACTGACAAATAGCATGACCAGCGCGCCATCATAGAACAGAATTGATAAGCTATCAGCTGAATATCTACGATATTTCACATAAACGGCCATAAACCAATACCACGCAATCATCACCAAACCTGAAAGTATCACAGAGAAAGGCAAGCTTGCCGATCCTATTTGCACCGGGTGATAACCGTAGAAAAGAAAAAAGGGGAAGGAGGCAAAACCGATCAGAATAACCGCATAGATTGGCCATTTCATCGCTCTGTATGCTTCAGGAGATGACTTCAGAAGCGATCTGGCGATAAACACCATCGGCACGGGAGTCACCCAGTTGAAAAACATCAGGTGTGAGTGGGCATGGCGGATATTCGACAGTCTCAGCCCGAAAGAATCCCCGCCAACCAATCCCCAACGATACAAGAAACCGGTCAATGCAGCTATCAAAAAGAATATCAAACTCCACAACCACACATTCTGTAAAAGTTGATCTCTCTTCTCCATCACATACCTTTTTAATCAGCCGGCCGAACCCGGTTCTCTCCTATGCTGTAAATTCCAAGTAAAATGGCGCCCATTAGCAGGATAGCAAAAAACTGGTGAAGAACGGCAAGAGTAATCTGTACGTGCGAAATCAGCGTAAAGACACCCAGAGCATATTGTATGAGTACCAAAACAAATATTACACCACCCCACAGTTTTGCAGATTTACTGGTTTGAACCGTAAAAAGCCGAACCCAATAGGCAATTGCCATCACTCCAATCAGTGCGGCCAGCATGCGGTGAGTAAACTGTACTGTTGATGAATTTTCAGTCAAATTCTGATACCACGGCTCAAGCGCCATCACCTCCGGCGGCACCCAGTACTGATACATTTTAGGGAATGTGTTGTAAACGTGCCCTGCATCGAGGCCGGCCACCAGTCCACCCCAGGCAATCTGGATAAAGACGATGCCAAACAGAACTTTAAGCCAATTACTGAGCTCTCTTTTTCTGGGTTCAACCTGAGATTTAAACCTGGTTAAATCCGCTGCATACCACACGCAGAAACCGAATATTATAAACGCCAGCATTAAGTGTGCTGTTAGCCGGTAGGGACTCACATAGGGTAGATCCACCAATCCGCTTTGCACCATATACCACCCCATCAAACCCTGGGAGCCTCCCAATATGAGCAGCCACACCGACCGTTTTAACCATTTGGCATTCAATTTTTTCTTTGCAACGAAATAGATGAATGGCACCAGAAATACAACTCCAATCAAGCGGCCAAGCATTCGGTGCAGATACTCCCAAAAGAAGATGAACTTAAACTCAGACATATCCATCCCCCGGTTAATCTGCTGGTACTCCGGAAACTGTTTGTACTGATCAAACGCATCTTCCCACTGCGCTTCGGTGATGGGAGGTATGGAACCCAAAATGGGTTTCCAATCTGTCATCGATAATCCCGACCCCGTCAACCTGGTAATTCCACCCACAATCAGAATGAGCATAATCAATACAGCTCCGCTAATAAACCAGGCTCTCATCCACTTTTTATCCTGTTCTTCCATCCCCATTAAATCTAGTCTTATACCGTTTTTGAGTATCGTTTTGTCTGTTTGTCTTGAGAAAGATAGGCGTCAAAAACCATCGCTATATTTCTCAAAAATAGTCGTCCCCGATTAGTTATTTGAATTTCATTTTTGAGCTTAATGATCAATCCGTCCTTCTCCAGTTCATCCAGTCTTTCCCACTCTTCAGAAAAATATTCCCGCGGGTTTACCCCCCATTTTTCTTCAAACTGATCGAAATACACAGTTGGTTTACACATCAGTCTGGAAATCCAGTCGCGGCGGAGCAGATCATCCCGGGTCAATATCATCTGCTTGATTACCGGAAGTTCACCCGCATCCAATCTACTGTAATAGGCATCCAGATCTTTGGTATTCTGATAGTAGATCGAATCAATCATGGATATTCCGGACATCCCCAGCGCGTACATGTCAGTATTGGCGTGCGTGCTATATCCCTGAAAGTTTCTCTGAAGCGTTCCCTCTTCCAGGGCTTTAGTCAGTTCATCATTTTCCTTACTGAAGTGATCCATCCCTATGTATCGATACCCCTCTTTTTCAAGCGTATCGATCGCCAGCATCAGCATCGACAGTTTTTCATCCGGTGTGGGAAAATCATCCTCATTCAGCAGCCGCTGAGAGGGCATCAGGTTTGGAAGGTGTGCGTAGCTATAAACGGCCAGCCGGTCGGGTGTCAATGTCTTTACATCTTGCAGCGTCTTTTTAAAGGTTTCTGCATTCTGCTTTGGCAGGCCATAAATCAGATCAAAGTTAATAGAGTCTATCCACGCCTCTCTAAGCCACTGTGTAACCTCAACGGTCTGTTCGAAGGGCTGAATTCGGTGAATGGCTTTCTGAACTTCCTCATTGGTATCCTGAACACCGAGTGACGCACGATTCACCCCAATATGAGCCAGCGCTTCTACATGTTCTTTACTGCAGGTGCGCGGATCTATTTCTACACTGAACTCAATCTCTTCATGTAGCCTAAAACGACTTTTTATCTCTTTTCCCAGCCGTTTCAACTGATCCGGCTTTAGAAAGGTTGGAGTGCCTCCGCCCATATGCAGCTGAATCACTTTGCTTTCCGGATGAACTCTATCTTTGATAAGATCCATCTCTTTGGCCAGATAGTCGATATAAACATCCCCGCGATCGGTATTTTTTGTAATAATCTTAGTGCAACCGCAGTACCAACACAATGAAAAGCAGAACGGTACATGAAAATAGAGAGATATATTTCTCGGCTCTCGGTTTCTCTTGTTGAGATGAGATATGACATCACTCAGATCATCCGTTTCCTGAAATTGCACCGCTGTGGGATAAGAGGTAT
>CAZHUP010000008.1:0-38775 GCA_964535495.1 uncultured Rhodohalobacter sp. | reverse complement strand
GCGAATCTCGTTTTCTCTCCTTTATTAAAATCATGGCAATTGCCGGGGTTGCCGTAGGTTCTGCCGGACTCTTGATCGCCCTTTCGATTGTACACGGATTCAAATCCACCATCAACGAGAAGATTGTAGGATTTGCCCCGCATATTACTGTCAACACGTTCATGAACGACCCAATGAACCGAGCCGATACGCTTCAGGTCTTTCTGGATGATATTCCCGGTGTAGCTAAGGCTCAGCCCGTTATTCTTGGACAAGTTATGATTCAGTCATCCAGGGATGTTAGCGGCAGCGGAATCAAGGGAGTACCGGTTGAGGGTGACGTTACACAGCTGAGAGAGTATATCTCAGAAGGTGAGTATCAATTGGGTACAGCTGAATCGGGCCTCCCCGGAATTATTCTAGGATCAGCACTTTCCAGAAATATTGGAGCCGAAATTGGGGGGCGAGTAACTGTTTATGTACTTGACGGCATGCCCTCTCCTCTCAACACTCCGGAGATCAAGCAGTTTACACTAACGGGCATTTACCAGACCGGCATTGCCAGATTTGATGATAATTTTGCTCTGATCAATATCGATTCTGCCCGACAGATCTTTGAATTTAATCCACGCCAGGCCAGTTCATTTGATATCAATGTGGGAAATCTGGATGATATCACACCCGTTTATCGTGTTATTCGAGATGAAACCCGGTTTCCCTATATCACTGAAAGTGTCTATCAACGATATCGCAATATTTTTGCGTGGGTAGATCTTCAGGAGCAAACCATCCCTCTTGTAATTGGTGTGATGGTAATTGTTGCAGCATTTAATCTGATTGGCACTGTACTGATGATGGTGCTCGAACGCGTTCGCGACATCGGGATTCTAAAAACCATTGGAGCAAAGAGTAAGTCAATCCGTAAGATTTTTCTGCTTGAAGGACTCTTTGTGGCCAGTTCTGGCCTGATTCTCGGGATAGGTATATCCCTTCTATTCTACTGGCTACAGATAAACTATCAAATCATCCCTCTCTCCGAAGAGAACTACTACATGAGTACAGCTCCGGTAGAACCTCACCTTTTCGATTTTGTACTTGTTAGTGGAATTACCATTCTGCTCTGTGCACTGGCCTCATGGCTGCCGGCCAGAATTGCTGCAAAAACAGATCCGGTGAAAGTGCTTTCGATTGGTAAGTAGTTATATCGTCACTTCGAGTCCGCCTTCCGAAGTCTCGTACTGAGGGCACGCGAAATGCAGGTGAACGCTGTGAACCGTAATTAAGTCGAGAAGTTCGTACCATACAAACCATAGTTCACGACTTATCTCACTTCACGCTGTTCTGTTTACTGCACGAAAACTGTCAGTAGTTTCAGAGACTTAATCATTAAAACGGTGGTATTTGCAATACTGTAACTTATTGCTACATTATCGTATACAAACGCTAACTAACCGATTTGACATTATGGAATTTCTAGCTGGAATTATCGCCCTCATCTGTGCTATTTACGTCATTGTGGAAGTGTGGACCAAGCAGCCCTCCATGGGAACCGGAGAAAAAGCCGTATGGACAGTTGCTGCTATCTTCTTCAGTATTATTACAGCTATCGTTTACTTCTTTGTGAAGAAGAATTAAATCCTCCTATTCCAGGGATCAAGAATCATTTGCCGTAATCCAATAGTTTTCGACGTTACTCGAGCTGACGGTATTGTATTTGACGTTGATCGAATTGACAGAATCGTATTCGACGTTACTCAAATGACCCTACTCCACCAGTTCTTTTAATCCGGTAAACCGTACCGTCTCTCTTTGAACACCATTTGTAAACATTCCCAAATCACCATAGAGGCTAAATCTGCTCCTGGCACGAGTAATTGCCGTATATAGCAGCTCCCGAGTTAAAATTGGGGTATCCCGCTTGGGAAGCAGCAAATTCACCTGATTAAACTCAGATCCCTGGCTTTTGTGAACCGTCAGAAAATAGGCCGGTGCATAATCGGTCAGTCGATTAGGCTGCAGCTTCTTGATCTCTGAACCGGATTCCACATAAACGCTCAGCTTTCCATCCAAATCTCTCATACAGACTCCCAGATCACCGTTAAAAACGCCCAGCGAGTAGCTGTTCCGGGTAATAATAACCGGGCGACCGTGGTACCATCCATTTTCGGGCTGAACCATTCGCTGAAGCACTAACATTTTCTCCACCAGTCGATTCAGTTCCCGGCTCCCTTCCGGTCCTCTTCGAAGCACAGTCAGCCAGGCTGACCGTTTCCAGAACTCCATCAGCTCGGTTTCATCTCTTATTTCACTCACCTCTTTAACCCGTTTTGCAAGTGAATTTGCTAGACGTTCCAATCTTTCACGGCTAAAATCAAACGGTTCGTGAATCAGATCAGATCTTTCATCCATAACCGCAGCAATATCATCTGCCGTTGCGGAGCCCTTTTTCACTGTGGCTGCTAAAATCCCAATTCCGCTGTCTGCATCAAACCGGAAGCTTTTGGTCAGATAGAGAACCGAATCGCTTAAAACCGTCTGTTTCTTAACAGGAAGCTTCGCCTCCGGAATAAGCTGACCAATTTGCCCGACCGTCTCTCTTCGAAACCCGTTTTCAGGCTTCTGACATAGATCGGCAAAGACCGAACCCGCTTCAACGGAAGCCAGCTGATCTTTATCTCCAAGCAGGATCAATCTGGAACTCTCATCAACGTGAGAAATCAACCTGTGCATTAGATTAAGATCTATCATCGAGGCCTCATCCACAACAATCAGATCGTATCGCAATTTCTTCTTTTCGGGATCTGGCAAAAGTCCGCCTCGATCCATACCATAGAGCAAACGATGCAGGGTTCCTGCCTCTTTCGGCAATTGTGCTCTCCTATCATCAGAAACATTCAGCTTTTCGATCTCCCGGTTTAATGACTCAGCCATTCGTCCGGCAGCCTTTCCGGTTGGAGCAGCCAGCGCAATCCGAAGCGGTTCTTCGCTGCTCATCATCTGCATCGCCAGAATTTTGGCAACAGTTGTCGTTTTCCCGGTTCCAGGCCCGCCCGATATAATCAGAAACCGTTTGATCAGCGACATCGCCACAGCAACCTGCTGCCAGTTTGGTGATTCGGTCTCCCCTTCGAACAGAGAGTAAAAGTAGTCGAACGGCAAGTCGGGATGCAGATCAGTGATAGTTTCACTGCGCTTTGTGATCCAATCAGCAATCTGCTTTTCATACATAAAGAACCTGCGAATGCTGATTCGATCACCGTGCAAAATAAACGGTTTCTCTTCATCTCCCCTTCCCGTAAGCCGGCTCATATCAAGCTCATTTCGATTTAAAGGAACATCAGGGAGTTGTGATACATTCGGGTTGTCCAGATCCAGATGTCCGGTCCACTCTTTTGGCGATTGATCGATCGGCAGGCTCACATGACCCGCTTTCAGAAACAGTGATGTAAACACCGCAATCAACCGCTCCGTATCGGTAATATTGCCATATTTTGATTCCAGATATCTAACCAACTCCTGCTCATAGAGCTCAATCCAGCCATACGACTTCCCACTGCTGTACCAGTCAAATAGTGTTTTTACCTGATTCATTGCTGCACCTCCGAATTTTTAGTAGCGAAGGTCAGGTATTTTTCAAGGCGGTTAATGACCTCCTTATCCGGCTTCACACTCCAAACGCCGTTACCTGAACCTGATCGCATGCCACGTACAAATAGATAGGCCACCCCGCCAAAATCGTGATCGTAGTCAAAATCAGGAATACGTGCCGTGAGGTACTTTTTTAGTGCTACTGTGTAGATGTGATACTGCACATCGTAATTGGCCGATTCGATTTCCTGTTTCAGTTTTTCAGGTTCGTAATCTTCGATCTGATCCCCCAGATAGTTCGATTTGTAATCCAGAATGTAGTATTTGCCATTTTGACGAACCGTGAGGTCAATAAACCCTGTCAGATAGTTCTGAATTGTGCTTTTATTCATATCAGTCGGTGAGTTATTTCGGATGATGCTGATAATCTCGTCCAGATTCAGCTCTGCAGATGGAAAGTGAAACTCCAACTCACGGATCTCATCGCTCCTTTTCACGTTACTCAAATCCATATCTCCGATTTTTGAACCAGTTACATCCCGCATCATCCTTTGCAGAACACCCGACCAAATCTCAGAAAAATTGTACTGTTCCAGCACCTGCTCTGCAATCGGTATCAGGTTGATTTGGTTCGCTGTGGCAAACTCAAAATCCTCATGCTCAAACAGTTTATGGATGGCTGTACCGGCTGTTGCCCCTTTCGGAAATGTAAAAATGTTCTGAACTTTCTTCTGTTCTGTACCAGCCTCGAGAAATGAGACGTAGTTATCAAGAGTTTGATCATAATCAGGCTGAGAGGCATCCTGGCCGTGAGAGTTGAGTGATGAAAAGCTATCCAGCCGTCTGCCGGGATCTAACTCCTCCGGTCCTTTGTATGGTTGATAGTCAGGAATTGACTCAGATTCGTCCGACAATTTCACGGGCTCGGTTCTCCTCTCATATTCCGAGATTTTATCCAGCGATATATACTCAGAATATTTAGACTGTACTTCAGATATTTTATCTATAAATTTTGCAGTGTCGATCTGCTTCTCTTTATCCCCCAATTTATTATCTATCTGTTCTTCGAGAAATTTTTTGCCAAGCATCACTCCTCCCATACCCGATAAGTGAGAGTCCGTATGACTCCCCCAGATAATACGGCACTGATATTTTGCTCTTGTAATTGCCACATAGGCTTTTCGTACCTCCTCCGAGACCGACTCCAGTACACTCTTCCTCACAATATCAGTATTCGCACCTTTCCTGAAATCCACATTTATCTTCAGGAGGTTTTCTTCATCGTGATACTCGTTGAAATGATCCCCTTTCTCCCTTCTTGTTCCTTCCCACAAGAACGGACAGAAAACAATCGGAAACTCCAGTCCCTTACTGGTATGAACCGTAAGAATCTTGATCAGCTTCTGATCGCTCTCCAGCAGCTGCGTCTTCTCATCATCATCCTCTGCTCGTTTCATTTCATTCAGAAACCAGTGGTAGAGTTCACCCATCGATAAAGCTTGCTCCTGTTCAGCTTTAGAGCAGATATCCGAAAGATGAAATAGATTTGTTAAAACCCGCTCTGAATTGGGTTGGGCCGAGAAGTGGTGAAGGGAATCTTGCTCAAAAAGAAGATACCTCATCATAGCATAAAAGCCCTGTCTATTCCAGATCTCATTCAGTTCATTCAATGTTTCAAAAAGCTGAGCCAAAAACTTATCATCATCTTTCGACCTGTATAAGTGATCACCATCAAATCCAAAAAAGCCAGAAACCAACAGGTTCCCGGCTTTGGAACTGTTTATAGGATCTAAAACACTCTCCATCAAAAGTTTAATTCGAACGGATTCGAATGATTCAAGAACCTTCTCCCTGGAATATGTTACCGCACTCAGGCCAACTTTTTTCAGCTCACGCTTCATCCTTTCCGCATCCCGGTTCGTTGACACCAAAATGGCAATATCTCCGGGTTTGACCTGTCTCATCTCCTTAGATTCTTCATCTAAAATCTGTAAGGCATTATCCTCCAGCATTTCACAGATCTCCCGAATCGACTGATTTACAGAGTAATAACGCAGGTCGTCTTTACCAGTTTGAAACGGCTCATATACCGTAAAATGGATTCCCGGTGCCGATTTACCATTTTTCAGAAACTGCTGGTTAAGATGCTTTAAACCCACTCCGGATGAATTGTATCCGATCTGTTTATCCAGAAACGGTGAGTCACTGAATTCAAACAAGGCATTCACACCCTCTATCACTCCCTCCGAACTGCGATAGTTATCCTGAAGCGTGTAGACATCACCCTGTAAGTCATCCTTTGCCTTCAGGTAGGCATAGACATCTGCGCCCCGAAATGTGTAGATTGCCTGCTTCGGATCACCGATCATCAGCAGTGAGGCATCTACAGAGGTGGCCGGATAGATCTTATCGAAGATTTGATACTGAATTGGATCGGTATCCTGAAATTCATCAACCAGCGCTACCGAGTAACGCTTTCTTAATTTTCGGGCAAGTCCATCTGCGTTTGAACCTGCAGTTAAAGAATCTCGAAGTTTTATAAGTAAGTCGTCGTAACTGTATGTCTCTGAATCTAATTTTAGTTTGTTTCGACGTTCATTAATTCTCCTGTAAGCCACCTGAAGTAAAGTCGTTTTTACTTTTTCAATGTCGGAGATCAATTCAGAGTACTCATCAATCAATTCAAAAAAATCACAATACTGAGGCTTTTTAGTTCCTTTACTCGTCAGATTTGAATCGTCGTCAACATAGCTCCACCGAAAAAATTTAAGCTGATCAATACTCTCATTCCCGTAAAGCGGTGAGTTTAGAAAATCATCCATTTTCTGGATTCGACTCGTTACATTTCGGTCTGAGTAGTGACTTAACTCACACTTTAAAAACTCCTTTCGCACAAACTCTTTGTGGTCTCCCCAGCTATTTTCCAATTTTTCCCGCAATTGGATGACATCAGCAAGATATTCATCAACATCATCCATAACCTCCCCTTCAATCTCTGCATACGGCTTTTTAAAGAGATTATTTAGAAATCGTTTTAGCGATTCCGGATGAACCGGCTCGTAGCCTTGCCTTTTAAAATTATATAGAGTTTCCAGCTTGTACTGTCCAATTTCAGAGTCACTGT
Source organism: uncultured Rhodohalobacter sp. (assembly GCA_964535495.1). GTDB lineage: Bacteria > Bacteroidota > Rhodothermia > Balneolales > Balneolaceae > Rhodohalobacter. The sequence continues at coordinate 32,084 of CAZHUP010000008.1, read as the reverse complement.
TTTCAGCAACAAACTCTCTCCAGAAATCCTCAGTCGCCTCTTCAAGCTGTGTGTCCTCACGGGAGATCTCCGCATCAAATGTTGATCCGGCCAGCAGCGCCTCCTCTTTCAGTACTTTCTGGCAAAATCCGTGAATTGTAGAGATCAAACTGTCATCAAAATTGAGAATAGCCTGATTGATGGTCTTTACCGCTTCGGCTTTGTTATCCGTCTCTTTAAGAAGCTCACTCAGAAAGGCGTCATTAGTCTCAATTTCACCGTTTAACAGAGATTTGGCTTTTCTGAGTGATTCGAGAATACGCTCCCGAAGTTCAGATGCCGCTTTATTCGTAAACGTCACTACCAGGATCTCATCCACCTTCAGGTCTTTTTCCAGCAGCAGACGAAGAAATAACCCTACAATGGTATATGTCTTACCGGTACCCGCATTTGCTTCAATAATTGACCGGGCGTCCCACTCCAGATCGTAAATCGATTCCAGCTTTTTCGACATCACCTATCCTCCGTCATATGTTCACTCATATTTTTCATCCAGTTCAGATAGCTCTCATCCAGCATCTCCTCCGAAAATTCCACATTTGGCCCGTAGAGCAGTTTTACAGATAAATTATCGCGTTCAGCAAACGGTAAAAACTGATCACCCTCAAATTTCTTCTTGGCCGCAGAAAGTGCTTTCTCTGGTGTTTTCTCCGGATTTCCCTCTAAATATTCATAGATCACATCAGGAAAAAATTTCATCGGTTTCAATAACAGATTTCCTTTTTTATTTATCAGCTCGCAAAGAATTTTTTCAGGATTTTCTACTGTGCTAAAACGGATCACTTTAGGCTCTCCTTTTTTCAATTCACAAATAAAAAGACTCTTCTCAACACCACCTGAAACCTGCATTGCCAAATGATTCAGCCACGCCTTTAACAGATTGCCTCCTCGTTTTGATGATGGGTTAATCTGCACAAGTCCACTATTTGAAAAGCTCTCAACTAAACCGGTTAATCGATTGTCTTTCAATTTGATATTGATATCTATACGAGAAACTTCAGGCATGATGTCTAATTCATTCAGAATCTCGAATGCTTTGTCAACCGAGTTGCTCAATTCATTCATAATTTTTCTGCCACCCCAACCTGTCGGCACAATTCCGGATTCAAGAACTGCGGTATGTATTTGGTCCGACTCAATCCCTGAAAGCCGCCATGAAAAGATCTGTCTGAAGAGCTGATGTTTTTCCAGGGCACTGAGTGAAAATTCGTCTCTCTCCTCTTCCGGGTCACGCGGTCTTGCATCAAATCTGTTTCGCAAAAACCAATCAGGATGCTTGGTGTAGAACCGAATCAGATCACTCAGCTCTACATCTGCCTGTTCACCAACACTACCGGCCTGTTCCTGAAACTGCAATCCACCCTTGCGTTCAGCCGTTTCAGATACGGTTAACTGCATCGCACTGTGATATCTTTTAGAGTAAATTGCTCCCTTTGAGAACGCGTTTGGTGAAAATCCGGAGATCGCCTCATGGCGAACCCATCTCTCCTGCTCTTTTCCGGTAATCCGGCTCAAATAGTCTATCCATTCGCTCACAATGGGTGAAGGCGGCAGATGTTCGTTATCCACCTTACTCTGACCAATATAGCTGCAGTAGTGAACGTGTCCGGCAGCCATCACCGATTCCAGAAACAGCGCTTTATCCTCTTTTTTCCGATCTCTTTCTGTTACTCGGGGATTCTGAGTCATCAAGTCGAAATCGGGCGCATTTTTCTTACGCGGAAAACTTTCCTCGTTCAGGCCAATCATTGCAATAAGCTTAAACGGCAAACCCCGAACGGGTACCATGCTGCTGAATGTGACGCCATCGGTAAACCTGGCAGACCTGCCCATTCTATTTTCAAGAATCGCCTCAACCTCCGATCGAATAATTTTAAACGTGAGTTTTTTATTAAAAGACGAAGCCTCAAATTGACCCCTAAGCGATTCAATACCTGATTTTACAGAAGTACCCGACCCATCATTCAAAACAGCGTCAGAGAAGAGCTCTGAAGCCCAGCGAACCATAAGATCACACCACTGCCCTGCAGTTTTTTGATTTTTGGCGGTTTCACGGCAATCACCTAGAAAATTAAAATAGTTACTAAATGCTGCCCAACGCTCTCTGTCAGTAATTGTCTTCACACCTTCATACCGTTCAAAACCAAGCTGTTCATCCCGGTTTCTTCCAATGATGTCTCCATCCCAGATTCTATTCATCGCACGGCTCCAGGTGTGCGTTTTCTGCTCCGGTTGCCCCCATTCTCTCCGGTGCTCCTCATCAATTCCCCAGATAATATAATTATCCTCCAGCCACTCTTTTATTTTTGAGGCATCAGATTCAGCTAATTCAAATCTTTCTAAAATTGGTTTGGCTTGAAACAGATCAAATACGTCCTCAAACTGAAAACGAGATGTAAGCAGATTCAGGAAGTCCAAAAAAGTGTTTGTTATCTGTAACGACTGCTGAAAACCTGACGATGGAGTTCTATAGGGAATTGCAGGAAACCCCTCCTCCTGAATGCCGAAGACAGCATCAATCTCCTTTTCGTACGGAGCAAGGTCGGGAGTGACAACGAGTACATCATCCGGTTTAAGAGACAAATCAGATTCAAACTGCTCCAGCAAAAATTGATGCAACGTCTCAATTTCCCTCAACGGACTGTGACACGATCGTATCTGGATTGATCTGTCATCAATATCAGTTTCGATCTTCTCATCCGGTCTGTTTTTTGTGATCCTGTTTTTAACTTCGTTTAGAATTGTAGTGCTCTCAAACTCACAAAACTCCTGATTCTCTTCATCTAAAATTGTCCTGTAGATTGAATCGATACTCATCGTCTCTTCGGCAAGTGAGTTCAGAATCGAACAGTGGTACTCTTCACTGATTTTTTCAGAAACCCTCTTTTGATACAGGAATACCGGGTGATTTGCGGAATAGACATTTATGAACCGAGCAATGGATGCCGGGATCAAACCGGGGTTGAAGATAAAAAGAGGTGTTTTGGGATCTGCTTCCCTGCGCTTAAACTCCTTTTCTACAATATCAAAAAGTTTAGCTTTATGATGGCAGACCGGTTTTTCAAATGATTGATTCCACCTTTCAGTCAAAAGATGCCAAAGTTCTGCCTGCCACTTTTCATCATCTGATCCAATTTTGCCCGTATCCCATTTCAAAATCATCTCAGGCCGGTAGATCAAATATTGATCAAATACAGAAGCGAGCTGACGGCTTAATTTTAGCGTGGCCGGCTCTCTCATCTCTTCGCTCTGTTCAGAAACGTAGTTAAAGAGTCGATTAAATCTTTTTAGAACATCCGGCTCAGTCAGTAAACCGAACAGGTTCCATTTCATCGGTTCAGGATCGGAGGGCAGCACTTTTGGTAAATCTGGATAGATCTCCCGGATCTGTTTCCAGTGCCACTCTGCCGGCATCAAAAACCGGTAATTTGCTGCAATTCCCATCTTCTCTGAAAGGTATAACTGTAGCCACTTTGCAGAATCACGGTTGGGAACTAAAATGGTTTGAGATTGGAATGGATCATCCGGGGTTTGACTCTTCAAAGAGTCGGATAGATGATCCGCAAGTGAAGTTAGCTGATTACTGCTACAGTATGAAATCATGAACTATATAAGTTGACTGATTGATGATCATCAGCAATGTAACAATCAGCGGTGACAAGTTCTGTCACCCCACTAAAATAGATAGTTAAGTTGTATGCGGGTAAGTTAAGAAGGGCGGCTTTTAGTATCCTTCCATATACTCTTCGAGGGCATCAGTAACAACTGCAGAATAAGATCGATTAATCTTGTCTGCGTACAGTTTAAGCCGGTCAATCAGATCAACTTCAAGATAGTAACTGGCTACTTTTTTCTTTGGTGGATCTTCATCAATTGGGTCGGGCACATCTCTTTCCACAAGGTGCTGGGATAGCTCTTCCTCGTTTTTTCTATTATTCCCTAAATCTTGAAGCTCCTTATTGAGATTGAAATCACCGGTAAAATCATTTTTAATGCTTCGTAACGGTTTCCTCTTTTCACTCCTCTCACCCCCGTTAATATCAGGGATAAAAGAGTATTCAGATTCATCAACTTCTCTAGAGCCGAAGGGGAAATGGCCTAAACTTTTTTTGGTGATGTCCATATCTGCTAGTGACCGTTTCTAATTTCTTTAGCGAGCATCTGATAATCTTTAGCACCATTGCTTTCACTGTCGTACTCAAAAATGGTCTTATGATGACTCGGTGCTTCAGCTAATGCCACGTTGTCTCTAATAACGGTATTAAATACTTTTGATCCAAAATAATCCCTGATATGGCCAACTACTTCGCGATTCAAGTTTTTACGGTTATCATAAAGAGTACAAAGAATTCCCTCTACTTTAAGATTCTTATTTAAACGTTTCTGAACGATTTGAATCACATCCATCAATTTGGATAATCCATGCAGTGCCAGATATTCTGATTGCAGGACAATTACCAGTTCATCTGCCGCAGTAAATGCATTAAGAGTCAAAATCCCCAAATTTGGAGGGCAATCCAGCAGTACAAAATCGTACTTATCATCAACCTCATCCAAGGCATCTTTAAGCAGCATTTCTCTTGCCGGCACATTGACAAGCTCCATTTCGGCGCCAGAAAGCTCAATAGATGATGGAAGAATATCGAAAGAATTGTGTTTTATAATTACATCAGAAACAGGAGCTCCATCTTTCAGCACATGATAGATATTCTTATCAATTCGGTTTGAATGAAGCTTTAACGAAAAGGTGAGGTTAGCCTGGGGATCCATATCCACTAATAATACTTTGTATCCCAGATTACTGAGCCCGGCACCCGTATTAATTGTAGTGGTGGTTTTTCCAACCCCTCCCTTCTGATTTGTAAAAGCAATTTTTCTCATGGCACGACTTATCGAAGCATTTACATTTTTTCTCTAATAGAAAGAGTAAGAAAACGAAATTTTGTTACAATTTATATTATAGAATAAAAATAAAAAATAAAAAGGGCACCTGTTCAGAGCACCCTCTTTGCCGTTATTTGATTGTCGATAGTACGTCTTGGAGTTATGGTATCAATATCCATAGATCAGATTATTAAACTGTTAACTCAATGTTAAACTTGACGGATTAATCTGTTGAGCATAATCACTCAATTTTGATTAACTGAGCCATATACCCAAGCACGGTGTTAAATGAGATTGTGTTAACATCGATCATTAAAAAGTATTTTTATTATTACATTGTATGCTGTGACTTTAGAAGAAATTCACAACAAGATTTCTGGAAAATTTCAAACTTTTGGAATGTAAAGGTCTACAAAAGTTTTTACAGTTTGTTTTAAATAAAAACCCAATAAATTTTACACAAATGCCTGATATTCATGAAGGAATGCGTTTTTTCAGCCGAAAGCTGATTAAACCTCAAGATTTAAATGCTCATGGAACTCTTTTTGGGGGAAGTGTTTTGGCATGGATAGACGAAGAAGCTGCCATTTATGTTATTTGTCAACTTGGCAAAAGTAATATTGCCACAAAGTTTATGTCAGAAATAGATTTTGTCAGCTCTGCCAAACTTGGTGATGTTATTGAAATTGGGATGGAAACCGTACATTTTGGAAACTCTTCAATTACCGTGAAGTGTGAAGTACGTCATAAGTTCACAAAAGAGACCATTATTCGAATTGATAAAATTGTATTCGTACACCTTGATGATGAGGGACGCCCAAAACCGCATAATCTCAAAAAGCCGGTAAATTAAATAACCCATGGCAAAACAAGATCAATTAGTTGATGAAGCGCTTATAAGAGAAATGCTTTACGATGATGATGGATATGTAAAGGAATTTGCTAATGCATCTATACAGTCGTTTGGAGAGTTCAAACAACACTTTAAAGAGTCTCTTTTAGCTCGGGATATAGATGATCTGCGTAGGGCCGGTCATAAAATAAAACCGGTAGCCATGATGCTACATCTCGACCCGCTCATTGAAATGTATGAAACGTCGAAGTCATGTCTTGAAGAAAACAAATCAACTGAAGAACTGGCTGATCTTTCCAAGGACATGGAAAGTTATTGCGAAAAAGTGATTGCAGAATTTCAAGAGCTCGTTTAACTAAACTGAGAAAAAAACTAACTATTTATGAAGAGTGTTCTCGTTACAGGAGGAACCGGATTTATTGGAAGTCATACTGTCTTAGAACTGCTTAATGCCGATTATGAAGTAGTGGTAATGGACAATCTTTCAAACAGTAAAACGGAATCGCTGAGTAGGGTTGAAAAATTGTCAGGTAAAAAAGCTGATTTCCACAAACTGGATCTTCTTGACAAAGAGGGACTCCGCAAACTCTTCAGCGATTACAACTTCGACTCAGTAATACACTTTGCAGGCTTAAAAGCTGTAGGTGAATCGGTGGAAAAGCCCCTCCTCTATTTCAAAAATAACATTTCAGGCACGGTAACTCTCTGTGAGGTGATGAAGGAGTTTAATGTAAAGAACATTGTTTTCAGCTCTTCAGCCACCGTTTATGGCGACCCTGAAAAATCCCCCATTCCAGAGGATAGTCCTGTTACATCGGTTAACCCGTATGGCCGGACAAAATTAACTATCGAATATATTCTAAAGGATCTATACCAATCAGATAATGAATGGAATATTGCGCTGCTTCGATATTTCAACCCTGTTGGAGCTCACGAAAGCGGATTAATTGGCGAAGATCCGAACGGAATACCTAATAACCTGATGCCATTTGTTACCCAGGTTGCGGTCGGCAAATTAGAAAAACTTCGAGTTTTTGGAGACGACTACCCTACCCATGATGGAACTGGCGTAAGAGACTACATTCATGTTGTTGATCTTGCAATTGGTCATTTAAAAGCTCTGGAAAAATTAGAGACAGATCCAGGGGTGGTAATCTATAACCTCGGGACGGGGCAAGGCTCCAGTGTTTTGGATGTTGTAAAAGCTTTTGAAAAGGCGAACTCAATAGAGATCCCTTACGAAATTGCTCCCCGCCGGGCAGGTGACGCAGTAATTTGCTATGCAGATTCATCAAAAGCAGAAGATGAGCTCGGCTGGAAAGCCGAGCGCAATCTCGAAATGATGTGCCGCGATGCCTGGAACTGGCAGCAAAAGAACCCTAACGGATACGAATCCTGATACCTTACATTATTCAAACACTGAAAATGTCTGGTCGGGCTCCATTGCTAAAATCGACTCCGTCATAAGAGAAATCAAAGCTTCTATATCATTCAATGAAGCAGTTTCTACAGGAGAGTGCATATATCGGATTGGCAGAGAGATAAGGGCGCTGGGAATTCCTGTCCGTTGATAGAAAATACTGTCAGTATCAGTCCCGGTTCGTACACTTGTTGCTTCATGCTGAATGGAAATCTCACCTTTTTCTGCAGCTTTTTCAACCAATGATACGACAGAAGGATGGTTTGCCCCACCGTGTTGAACCGATGGCCCGCTGCCCAATTTTATTGTTCCGTGCTCTTTATTATTGATTCCCGGAGTATCAGTAGCATGAGTAACATCGGTAACCAAAGCGGCATCAGGCATGTGTCGATAGCTCATCATTCGTGCACCAAATCCACCTACCTCTTCCTGCACTGAGTTCAATGCCAGTACATTAACTTTCAGCTCTTTTTTTCTCTTTTTCAAACGTCTAAGTACCTGTGCAATAACAAATCCGCCAATTCGGTTATCCAATGCCCGGGCGGCAATAATTTCATCATTCAAATATTCTACTTCATCGGTGTAGGTGACCGGATCTCCTATTTGCACCAACTCTAGTGCCTCCTCTTTGCTGCTTGCGCCAATATCACAATAGATATCTTTCCAGGCGGGTTGTTTGCCTCCCCCATTCTTTGAATCCTGTAGGTGAATGGCCTTATTCCCGGTTACACCCAAAACTCTGCCATTTTTATTGTGAATATAAACACGTTTTGCACGGGCGATTGTTGAATCACTTCCGCCTAGTTTGTTAAGTGTTACAAACCCATCATCAGAAATATGCTGTACAACCATACCAATTTCATCAGCATGTGCCTCCAGCATAATGGTGGCCACATCCATATTCGTCTCTATTTTAGCAACTGCAGATCCGTAAGAATCACTTTCTACTTTATCTGAATACTTTTTAACATATTTGCGCCAAACTTTTTGACCCTCTGATTCATATCCTGTAGGACTTGGTGTAATAAGTAACTCTTCTAAAAACGATTGTGATTCTTTATCTAGCATTTTCATTTATTAACTTTGATTTATTTTTGTTTGAATATAAGCAACGGTTTAAAGGATATCGCCTTTTATTCCTGATGAGATTTCAATTCATCTTTCACTGAATTTCTGATTAACTTAAACTTTTTAAAATTTCATATACATATGCATGATTAAACCAGAATATAATCCGGAAAGTTTTTTTCATTGGACCGAAATACGAGTTCGTTTCAGAGATTTAGATGCACTGAATCACGTTAATAATGCTGTGTTCAACACCTATTTTGAGGAGGCAAGAGTCCAGTTCATCGAAGAGATCCCTGAATTTAAATCCTCCGTTCAGTCTGGATTTAGTTTTGTACTGGTACATCTGGAACTGGACTATATCAAACCTATTCTTTTGAAGGATACTATTTTGATAGGCTCGGCAGTAGAAGAGTTCGGAAACAGCAGTATTCAAGGCTTTCAGGCTATCTACTCTAAGGATGATCACGAATTGAAAGCCGTTGCCAAAACAACAGGTGTCTGGTTCGATCTGAAGAAAAACAGACCTGCTCGTCTGCCTGAATTAAAAAACCGGGAAAACTATGTTTTTAAAGGTTAATACTGATGGATAAAAGTAAGCAGTATAAAATTTTCAGTGACCCCATTCATGGATTTATCTCCGTTCCAAAGGGTATTATTTTAAAACTGATCGATCATCCCTACGTTCAGCGTCTTCGCAGAATACGCCAGCTGGGTTTGGGATATCTGGTTTTCCCTGCTGCAGAACACTCCCGGTTCTCTCATGCTATCGGTGCGCTTGAACTGGGACAGCGTGTTCTCAAAAATTTACAGGAGAAAGATACGACCATTAGTGATCCTGAAATCAACGGTACACTAATTGCCATTCTATTGCACGATGTAGGTCACGGCCCTCTCTCCCACACGCTGGAGCATTCACTCATCAGAGATTTTAATCACGAGATGATGAGCCTGAAAATTATGGAGAAACTCAATCAGGAGTTTGATGGCGCGTTGACTACAGCTATCGAAATATTTACTGATCAGTATCCAAAAAAATTCCTGCATCAGCTGATATCATCACAGCTTGATATTGACCGGCTCGACTACCTGAAGCGTGATAGTTTTTTTACGGGAGTATCCGAAGGATCAGTCGGTATTAATCGAATATTAAAAACCATGCGTGTGATCAATGGAAATGTTGTGATCGAAAAGAAAGGCATTTACGCTATCGAAAATTACATTCTTTCCCGCCGATTAATGTACATGCAAGTTTATCTTCATAAAACTGTACTTAGCGCAGATTCTCTGTTAAAAAAGATCTTTCATCGTGTAAGCTATCTGATAAATGAAGGAGAGTATATAGATATACCCTCAATTCCACTTCAATACTTTCTTGAAAAAAGACCCTCAGCAAAAAAAGTTATTACTAACGAAATGATGGGGCATTATCTTTCATTGGATGATCATGATGTGATGATTTGTCTTAAGACCTGGATCAACAGCTCGGACCCTATTCTTGCTGATCTCACATCCAGGTTTCTTAATCGGTCCCTGTTCAGAACAACATTTATTCAAAATAAAGGAATAAAAAACTTGAAGAGTGATGTTCTCTCTAAGACAAAAAAATATTTAAAAAAGGTGGGTATTCCACATGATGACTTTTCTGCCAGCTTTTATATAGATTTTGATAAAAGCTACTCAGAAGCCTACAAGTATGAGAATGAAAGTATCTGGATATTAGACGACAATCAAAAAGCTGTGGAGTTTTCAAAAGCAGCAGACACGAAACATATAATAGCTTTGACTCAACCGGTTGTGAAACCTTACGTAGTTCACCCCAAGGAGGTTAGTTTATATGCAAACTAACTTTAGTTAGTATATCAGTAAGATCTTGCTCTTTGAACGGCTTTCTCAGAAGTGCGTTGAACCCTTTACTTCGCAGGGTTTCTTTATTGTTGTAAAATGAACTTGCCGTAACTGCAACAATGGGAAGTTTATCTAACGAATGCCCTTTCTTTCGTAAGCATTTCGCCGCTTCCAGCCCATTCATCACAGGCATGCTAATATCCATTAAAATCAGGTCTGCCCGCTCTTTTTCATACATGTTCAAAGCTTCCTGACCATTCACGGCCTCTCTGACATCATACCCCATACGTTTAAGCATTATTTTTAACACTGTGCGATTTATTGGCACATCATCAACAATCAAAACACTCTTAATCTCTCTCTTTTCCCGATTACTGATTACATTGCCGGAATCCTGATCGGATAGAAGGTTTTGAATTTTAGTCTTAAGCTCGAACGACTGAGAGTTGATCGTTTCCAAATACTCTCTCTGCTCTTCACTAAGATCTTCCTGGTTCTTTAAAATCTCTGAATAACCGACGATGGCGTTAAGTGGAGTGTTGATCTCGTGTAACCAATCTCCCTTCTCTTTTTTCCCTTTTCCGGTGAGTACATGATCTGATATCTTAAAAAGACTTCCTAATAGTTGACCGTCATTAGTTGTTACCGGTGCTCGTTGACATGTTACTTTGTGGTCATTAATAGTAAGCTCAATAGATTTTTTTTGATGCAAAGAATTTGAATTCAAAATAAAAGATTTCAGATTCTCTGGAATCGATATATCTGAGAATGCTTGATTATCAATCGTTTCATCAAGTCCGAACAGCTCTAAAAAATGATCATTCGCAAATTTTAAAATATTCTCTTGATCTAAAATAAAATCTGCTGTTTCGGAGTATTTTGTGACAGCCTGAAGAAAGTGATACTGCTCATTGGTAGTCAAGCTAAATGAGTCGGTTTTCCTGTTTTTAATAAACAGGTATGCCACTAGTGAAAACACCATTAATAGAGTAATTAAATAGATCTGATTTGTTAAACTATAAAGCCAGATCTCATTTAATATGTAGAAGTGATATGTACCGGTAATTGCTTCCATTTTAGTAATAGAAACTAATGCATATCTGTCTCTTAGTGCAGTTAGTTTTTTTTAACTATAGACAAACCACTCCAGAAAGACGGTTTTTTGGTTAAACTTTTTTAAGCTTTACAAAATCGAACTCTCTATGTTCCTCCCGTCGGCACTCTTTCCAGGTTGTTCCGATTTGATCTCTGTATTCCGGAAAAAATGTATCCCCTTCAAACTCCTTTTTAATTTCAGTAATAATAAGCTCATCAGCTCTCTCTATAGTCTGACGGTAAATCTCACCTCCACCAATAATAAACACCTTATCATTACCTTTAAGGTACTGCAAAGCATCTTCTATGGATTTAAAGCTCTTGACATGATCGTAAGACTTAGACCTGGTTAAAACGATGTTCTCTCTGCCGGGCAATGGCTTCTCATTCAACTCCTCGAATACTACCCTGCCCATTACAATAGGGTGGCCCATCGTTTGTTTTTTGAAGAATTTTAAATCCTCACTGTAATGCCAAGGGAGTTCACCATTTTTACCGATTACAAGGTTTGGGTCATGTGCTGCAATCAATACCAATTTCATACAGCCACCGGAAATTTAATAGGTGGTTCAGGATCATATCCTTCAAGAGTAAAGTCTTCAAACTCTAATTGGTCAATAGGCTTATTTGCAATATTTAAAGTTGGAAGTTTTTTAGGTTCTCTTTTCAATTGCTCTTCAAGTCCCTCGATGTGATTTTCATAGATATGCGCATCTACAATTGTATGTGCAAAAGTGCCGGGTTTCAATCCAACTTCCTGTGCAATTGCAAGGGTTAAAGCAGAGTAACAAGCCAAATTAAATGGGATCCCCAAAGCGATATCACCGGAACGCTGAGTTAAATGACAATTCAGTTTTCCGTTACTCACGTTAAATATATACATAATGTGACATGGCGGTAATCGCATTTCATCCAGAAGTCCCGGATGCCATGTAGAAACGACAATACGTCTGCTGTTGGGATTTGACTTAAGCATATCAATAGCACGTTGAACCTGATCAAACTCATCGTATGACCACTCTTTTTCACGGCTTTCTCCCTGCTTTGGATATGAACTGCCATCCTTTGATTTGAGATAAGGAAACCTCCTCCACAGGACCGGATAAATTGGACCTACGTATCCGTCATCATCAGCCCATGCGTCCCATATATGAACATCTTTCTCATCGCGAAGCCACTTGACGTGATCATCCCCTCTCAGATACCATAAAAGCTCCATAATGACAGATTTAAAGAATACTTTTTTGGTTGTTAGGAGAGGAAATCCCTTAGCCAGATCAACTTTATAGAACTCTGCAAAATTTGAGAGAGTATCGGTTCCGGTTCTGTTTTCTTTTCGAACTCCATGTTCAAGTACACGACTCACTAGATCTAAATAGGCTTGCATAAATTAATTATCTGTTTAAAGAACAACTCCTGTTAATAGTGTTACAGCAATACTGAAGTAGATGATAATACCGGTAACATCAACCAAGGTAGCGACAAATGGAGCGGAAGTAACTGCAGGGTCAAGACCTAGCTTCGACATAATAAAAGGCAACATCGAACCGCTCATATTCCCAAAAAGAACTACACCAATCAAACTCATTCCCACAGTTAAAGATTGCAGAAAAACAACCATAGTAAACGGCTCGCCCCTAAAAACCATCCAGGTAGATATAACGGTAGTGCCCATAATTCCAAGCACAATTCCTAACAATAAACCGGACATCAATTCTCTTTTGAGAACCATAAGCCAATCAGTCAGTTTTAGGTCGTCGGTTGAAATTGCACGAATAATCAACGTCGCTGCCTGCGATCCTGAGTTTCCACCGCTTGAAATAATCATAGGGATAAACAGAGCCAGAACTGCTGCTTTAGCCAGCGTATCTTCAAAACCGGCCATAGCTGTAACAGTAAACATCTGTCCCAGAAATAGTAGTACCAGCCAGCCAACTCGTTTACGGACCATTTCAGAAATATGCGTCTGAGAATAGTTGTTGTCCAATGCGCTCATACCGGCCATCAACTGCATATCCTCAGTTGTCTCTTCTTCTGCTACATCAAGTACATCATCTACAGTAACAATCCCAACCAAAATACCGTCAGAATCTACAACAGGAAGTGCTACTCGGTCATACTTACTAAGCATTTTAACTGCTTCTTCCTGATCATCGAAAGCACTTAAAGCTTCAAATGAATTATCCATAATATCTTCGATTTTGAGATCAGGGTCAGCAATAATAAGCTGATTTAATCGAAGATCATCGACTAGTTTCTCTTCTTCATTTACCACGTAAATTACGTTAACCGTCTCAGCATTTCGGCCATACTTTCTTATATGACTCAGGCTGCGATCAATAGACCAATCCCCCTTAATTTTAACATAATTGGTGGTCATCAAACGGCCTACACTTTCCGGTGGATATCCCAAAAGCCGACGTACCTGAGCAATATTCTCAGAATCCATCGAATTCAAAACTCTTTGAGTTAATCCGCCGGGCAGCTCCTCCATTAGAGCAACTCTTTCATCCGGCTCAAGATTATTCATTACATCACTCAACTGCTGGCGACTAAACACCTCCAACAGTTCAACACCCTTTCCGGTACTTAGGTAAGTAAAAACGTCTGCAGCTTTACTTTTTTTAAGAAGACGAAATATGACAACCGCAACCTCTGGTTCGAGATCCTCCAGAAGTTCGGCAATATCAACAGCCGGAACATCTTCCAGTGATTCCTTGATTGTGATCCACTCTTTCTTGCGGATCAACTCATCAAATTCAGGTTTTAGAAGTTGTGCAATCATAACTAAACCAGGCTATACAGATATTGCAGTTATCAGCTCGCGACAAAATAAACTAAAAGAGCGGAATTCGCTATTGAAAATAGCAGTTTATGAAATAGAGATATCAAGGGCTTCTATCGCAGCTTTGGCAGCCATCTGTTCAGCCCTTTTTTTGCTTTTTCCGGTACCTACCCCCAGCTCTTCTCCATCAAAGTAGACAGCTACCCGAAATGTCTTATTATGTCCCGGCCCTTCCTCAGATATTACTCTGTAAACTGGCAATGATACACTTTCAGATTGGAAATGCTCCATTAAAACACTTTTGTAGTTATCTATCTTATTCTCAAGAGTTTTGAAATCGAGAAAGCGATTTACGTTGTTGAGGACAAAATTAAACGTAAAAGGATAACCTTTAGAGATATAAATCGCGGCGATAACCGATTCGTAAACATCAGCCAAAATACTTCTTGAATACTCTATACCCTGACCTGTTGATCGCTCTCCTACTTCCAGTACTTTATGGAACTCTAAATTTTCAGCAATTGTCGCTAGGGTGTCCCCTTTTACAATTTTTGAGCGTAGTTTAGTAAGAAATCCTTCGTTTTCGGTAGGATACTTTTCAAAAAGAATTTCAGTTACAATGAGGTCCAGAACAGCATCACCTAAAAATTCAAGCCGTTCATAGGTTTCGTGCGATTGGTACAGATCACTGTCAACAATTGAACGATGCCTCAGTGCTTGTGTAAAGACAGGTTGATCTTTAGGCGGAATTGAAAAGCCCAGAGTATTTTCAAGAGTTTCTAAACGAGCTAAAGGCTCCGGTTGATTCGAGGAAGACCCTCTTCTAAACCAATCCTTCAGCCGATCTATCATAGAATTTACTCTTCAAATTTCTTGAAAACGAGTGTTGTGTTGTGACCGCCAAAGCCAAATGCATTATTCATTGCATACTTCACATCTCTGATTTCAGCTTCGTTAGCTGTATAATTTAAATCACACTCCGGATCCGGTGTTTCCAAATTTATAGTAGGCGGAACAGTACCATGATAGATGGACAGTAATGTAGCCAAGGATTCTGCTGCACCTGCAGCACCCAGCATGTGTCCGGTCATGGATTTAGTGGAGTTTAGATTGATTTTATAAGCGTGATCTCCAAATACGCGCTTAATAGAGTTGGTTTCGGCGATATCGCCAAGTGGCGTAGACGTACCGTGCATATTGATGTGATCAATATCTTCGGGTTTTATTCCGGCCATCTTTAAAGCATTTGTTAATGCCAGATGTACTCCGTTTCCGTCAGGATCGGGTGCAGTTATATGATAAGCATCTGCCGAAAAGCCATATCCAACAATTTCCCCATAGATTCTGGCACCTCTTTCAAGAGCAGATTCTAACGATTCAAGAAACATCATAGATGCACCTTCCGATAAAACAAAACCGTCTCTGTTTTTGTCAAAGGGTCTTGATGCTTTTTCAGGGTCATCATTGCGGGTAGAAAGTGCTTTCATTGAAGAAAATCCGGCAATTCCTATTTCCCAAACAGGAGATTCGGTACCTCCGCAAAGAGCCATATCAGCATGGCCATACTTAATCTGATCGTAAGCCAAACCGATGTTATGAGAACCGGTTGCACATGCCGACACAGCGCAGAAATTCGCACCTCTGAATCCATACTTGATGGATATTTGTCCTGCAGGCATATCCGGTATCAGCATCGGTATAAAGAAAGGTGAGACCCCTCTTGGCCCGTGCTTATCATGCGATATAGACTGATCGTAAAAAGTCTTCATTCCGCCAATTCCGGTACCGATCAAAACAGCAACACGATCTTTATTAATTTTTTCAAGATCTATTTTACTGTCTTTGATGGTTTCATCAGCAGCAATCATCCCATACTGTGTAACCGGATCTAACCTTCTCGCTTCTTTTCGATCGAAGTGATTGTTAGAGTCATAGTCTTCTATTTGACCGGCAAACTTAGTAGGATAATTTGATGTGTCGAAGTGGGTGATTGGGCGTACACCACTTTTACCGGATACAAGACCGTTCCAGAAATCCGGAGCGGTCTTACCCAGTGGTGTTAACGCGCCCATGCCCGAGATAACGACTCTGCGTTCAGTCATTGGCGGTTAGTTAGTTTATAAGTTTATTAAAAAACTAAGACTTTTCTTGAATATACTTAACAGCATCCCCTACAGTGGCGATGTTTTCAGCATCTTCATCAGGAATACTAAGATCAAATTCTTTTTCGAATTCCATGATCAGTTCAACGGTATCCAGTGAATCAGCACCAAGGTCATTGGTGAAGTTAGCTTCTGCTACTACTTCTGATTCATCAACACCTAGTTTATCAACTATAATGGATTTTACTTTTGCTTCAACATCTTGTGACATATGAGTCCTATCGATTTGAATTATTGGTTTTTAAGTGTGTGTTAAGTTTTTTTGACATGAAGAAAATACAACATATCAGTGTAAAAAAACATGAGTCCGAAAAGACTCTGTTAATTTATAAAAAATTACATTGCCATACCGCCATCCACGCGAACAACTTCACCCGTAATGTATGAACTTAGGTCTGAGGCTAAAAAGGCAACTACGTTTGAGACTTCATCAGGGTTTCCTGCGCGTCCCAGCGGTGTTTCCTGTTTAATTGATTCTAAAACTTTTTCGTCAAGTTTTTCAGTCATTTCGGTCATAATGTAACCCGGAGCAACAACATTTGCTCTAATATTACGGCTTGCTAATTCCTTAGCATAAGACTTCGTGAAACCGATGAGTCCGGCCTTAGATGCCGAATAATTGCTCTGCCCGGCGTTGCCGGAAATTCCAACAACGGAACCAATATTAATAATGGATCCTCCGCGAGCTCTCATCATTGGCTTGGCAGCTGCTTTGCTGTAGTTAAATACGCTCTTTAGATTTGTATCAATAACGGCATCCCACTGTTCCTCGTTCATACGCAAGATGAGATTATCTTTAGTGATACCGGCATTATTAACTAAAACGTCCAGAGAGCCCCACCCCTCTACCACTTTAGAAATTACATCTTCAGCTTTTTCAAAACTTGCAGCATCTGCCTGAAGAGCCAGGCCTTTAGATCCAATTTTCTCGATTTCCTTTACTACTTCATTGGCTGCATCTGCAGATCTGGAATATGTTACAGCAACATTTGCACCTAATTTTGCCAGTGTCAAAGCAATTGCTTTTCCTATTCCTCGGCTGCCGCCGGTTACAATACAGTTTTTTCCTTTTAAATTCATTATTCGTAGCCTTCAATATTTACATTTTCCAACGTTCGCTTCACCAATCCCTGCAGAACTTTACCGGGCCCCATCTCAATAAAGTCGGTTGCACCAGCACCTTTCATATTTTTCAGCGTGTCTGTCCATTTAACCGGATTGGTCAACTGAAAAATTACATTTTCTTTAATTGTATCGGGATCTGTAGTACCCTCTCCGGTAAAGTTACTGTAGACCGGAATTTTAGCAGTTGAAAAGTCAATTTCAACTGCTCTTCTTTTAAATGCCTTATATGCAGGCTCCATCAGTGGAGAGTGAAATGCACCACTAACCGGTAGCAGTTTAGCTAATCGGCATCCCTGCTTTTTCGCCATCTCTACGGCTTCTTTTACAGCATCAACATCTCCGGAAATTACCAATTGTCCTGGAGAGTTGTAATTAGCTGAGACTACAGGTTTGCCAACTTTATTAGTAGCTTCTTCACAAATACTGTCTACCACATCATCATCCATTCCAATGACGGCCGCCATCGTACCGGGCTGCTGGTGACCTGCCTCCTGCATCAACTTCCCACGTAAACTTACGAGATCCAAAGCAGTCTCAAAAGATAGAACACCCGCAACCACTAAAGCACTGAATTCACCTAAACTGTGACCCGCAACCATATCGGGTTTAATATTTTCCTTTTCAAAAAGAGCTACCGAATGTGTAAAAATAGCCGGTTGTGTAAACTTCGTTTGGGTCAGCTTTTCTTGAGGTCCTTCAAACATAATAGTTGAGAGATCGTACCCCACAATATCGTTAGCCTGATCAATTCTTTTTTTGAAAACAGCATCAGACTCATAATGATCCTTCGCCATTCCAACTTTTTGTGAACCCTGTCCCGGAAAAAGTATCGCTTTCATTATTTACTCCATTTTAAATAGATAGCGCCCCATGTCAATCCACCGCCAAATGCTGATAGAATGACTTTGTCGCCTTTATTTAACTTATCTTTCCAGTCGTGCAGACAGAGAGGAATAGTTGCTGCAGTGGTATTACCATACTTGTTAATATTAACCATCACTTTATCCTTACTAAGCCCCATTCTTCTGGCTGTGGCATCAATAATACGTGAATTTGCTTGATGCGGAACAAGCCATGCAACATCGTCTGCCGATAAATTATTTTTCTTCATTATTTCAAGAGAAACATCAGCCATACCTTCTGTTGCTTTTTTAAATACAGACCGACCATCTTGCCTAATGTAATGCATTTTATTCTTAACTGTTTCTTCAGATGCCGGATGCAAACTCCCCCCGGCCGGCTGATACAGCATACCGTTTTCGTCTCCATCAGTATATTGCACAAAATCTACTATACCTTCGTCCTGATCGGTCTCTTCAAGAACTACTGCGCCTGCACCATCACCAAAAAGAATACATGTAGTTCGGTCTGTAAAATCGATGATAGAGCTCATTTTATCAGCTCCAATAACCATCGCTTTTTTGATACGTCCCGATTCAATCATGGAACCGGCCGTAGAGAGTGCAAACAGAAAACCGGAGCAAGCGGCTGAAAGATCGTATGCAAATGCGTTTTTAGCACCTATTCTTTTTTGAACCAATGCCGCAGTCGCAGGAAATAGATAATCAGGTGTTACAGTGGCTACAATAACCAAATCAATATCGTCTGCTTCAACACCGGCATCTTTCAATGCATCTTCCGCTGCTAAAGTAGCCATGTAGGATGTTGCTTTATCCGGATCTTTTAAAATTCTGCGTTCTGCAATTCCTGTTCTGGATCTGATCCATTCGTCATTGGTATCTACGTGCTTTTCCAGTTCTTCGTTTGTCATCACATAGTCGGGGAGATATTTCCCCACACCGGTGATTTTTGATCGCTTTAAAGCCATTAAATTTTTTAAGTAAGATTAATTAAGAGAAGCTACGATTTTATCATTAAGCTTATGAGAAACGCATTGAGCAGCGTTTAAAATCATATTTTTGATTGCCATAGGAGAACTTCCACCATGGCCAACCAAACTTGTTCCGTTAACGCCCAAGAAGGGTACTCCGCCTACGTGTTCGTAGTTAAATGTGTTGAGCCCTTTTGTGAGAATAGTATAGAGCTGTTTTTGAACCTCAGGGGCTACCTGCTCTTCTTCCATTGTTTTTGATAAAAGCATTTTTAATACACCGGGAATAGACTCACCAAACTTCAGCACTACATTACCTGTAAACCCATCGGTTAGATAAATATCTGTAGCCCCATAGAGAATATCTTTTCCTTCGATATTACCTTTAAAGGAATCCATTTGACTTAAAAGTTTATAAACTTCTTTATGTGTATCGGTTCCTTTTTCGGGCTCTTCACCAATATTTAGAAGACCTATAGTAGGGTTCTTCTTCTTTAAAATCTCCTCTGTGAAGATTTTTCCCATCTGAGCAAATTGAAGATACATTTCAGGCTTAAGCTCCAGATTTGCACCCGCATCTATAAGCAAGCTTATACCCTTGAGAGTTGGATAAGTAGCAGAGATTGTTGGCCTCATAACTCCATCAAGTTTACCCAAGATAAACGTAGAGGCAGCCAATAGCGCACCGGTATTTCCGGCACTCACAAATGCATCACACTCGCCCTGCTTATGGGCAGAAATCCCAAGAGTTATAGAAGATGCTTTTTTGCTCTTAACAGCTGTTGATGGTGATTCATCCATGCCAATTACTTCCGGAGCATGCTGGATATGAAGACGATTTTTATCGTATTCAAGACCAAGTAACTCTGTTTGTATTATATCCTCCGGTCCTAACAGTAGTATTTGAATTGAATCATCAACTTTTAGGGCTTCAACAGCACCAAGAACAGGATTTTTTGGATAATGATCTCCCCCTGCAGCATCAACAGCTATCAGCATTTTTCAATAATTTAATTATTTGGAAACATTCAGCACCTGTCGGCCACGGTAATAACCGCACTCCATGCATACATGATGATACCGATGTACTGCACCGCAGTTTGAACACTCCGCCAGTGGAATTTCAGACACCCTATGGTGTGATCTTCTTTTATTCTTGCGTGCTTTGGATGTCTTTCGTTTAGGATGCGCCATTTTTACAGTTTATTGATTTACTTTAGTTTTTTCAGTTTTTCCCATCTGGGATCAATCAATTCCTCTTCATCTGGTTGAGGACCAAACGATTGAGTTTCAAATTTTTTCGGTTTTCCGTCTGAATCTAACAAGTCGGGATGAATTTTACGAATCGGAAGATTCAATAAAATGGTATCTCTTACTTCTTTTTCAATACTTACAACTAGATCATCTGTCGGTATTTGCTTTATTGCACCTTCATCAGTTTCACTTTCTTCAACAGGATTTGGCTCAAACAGTATATGGTACGAGCCTTCCGTGTTATAGACAAAAGGCTTCAATGTTCGATCACAAATCAAGTTTAGATCTGCGTTAACACTAAATTTCACCTGAATGAAGTGGTCAGTTTTATAAAAATTAACCTCAACATTCGCTTTTTTCAGTGAGACTTCATCATTAAAATCAAGTTCAGCATCCCCAAGAGCAATACTTTCATTGCTTTCACCATCAGGTATTCCCTGGAGCCGAAATGTTAGTTTTGACGTTTTCACGATAGCTTACAAAAATAAAAAGATATCTTTTGGAAAGCAATTTAATTAAACAATCCATAGAGACGTTGTTCTACCAACGAAATGATCTTACCTAAATCTTCACTGTTGTTTACAAAATCGAGGTCATCTGTATCAATAATCAGCTTATCGTGCTCATAACGCTCAATCCAGCTTTCATATAGACCATTTAACCTTTCCAGGTATTCAATGCGAATAGTATTTTCATAATTTCTTCCCCGCTGCTGTATTTGACGAACAAGTGTTGGAACTTCTGCCCTCAAATAAATTAACAAGTCCGGTGGTCGCAGGTAGTTGACCATTTCGTGAAACAGAGATTTGTAATTTTCATAATCCCTGTCGCTCATCAAGCCCATGTCGAACAGGTTCTTAGCAAAAATCTCAACATCTTCATAGATCGTCCTATCCTGAATCAAATTGAGTTCTGACTCCTGTATCTCTTTTTGATGCCGAAATCTGCTAGACAAAAAGTAGATCTGCAGGTTAAAACTCCACCTCCTCATATCATCATAAAAATCTGATAGATAAGGATTATCATCAACAGATTCGTAATACGGCTTCCAATTGAAATTCTTGCCTAACAAATTGGTAAGTGATGATTTACCCGCACCAATATTGCCGGCAATTGCTACATACTTATTTCTGCTTTTTTCCATTATAACCTAGTTTTTCCCCAACAAACGGTACATAGCTTGTTTATAATTCTCTACTCCGGGTTGATTAAATGGATTTACATTCAACATATAAACATAAACAGCCGTCATTAACTCATAAAAATAGATTAATTGACCCAGTTGCTGAGCATTCAGCTTGTCAATTAAAATCTTCACAACAGGAACACCACCCTCACGATGCGCTTGTACCGTGCCCTGCTGCGCACTTCTGTTTATTTCGTGAAAAAGTTTGTTATCCAGATACCCTAATTGATCCGTATCCGATTCCACCTCCGGCACACTGAACTTTGATATTGGAGAATCAACAACAAAGAGTGTTTCCATCATGTTTCGCTGTCCCTGTTGTATCATTTGCCCAATGCTATGCAAATCAGTCGAATACCCGGCAACAGCTGGAAACAACCCCTTCCCCTCTTTGCCCTCACTTTCTCCAAGAAGTTGCTGCGTCCAATCGGCAAATCCCATTAATTCCGGTTCGAAAGACCCGATTACATCTAACGCAACTCCCTTTTTATGCATTAAGTATCGGAAAGCAGAATATTTCAACACGGTATCAGTATCTTTTTCTAAGTGCTCGTATTCAGAAACAGCTCCATAGTAAAGGGTTTGAATATCAATACCAGCAACTGAAACTGGGAGTAAACCAACCGGAGTTAAAACAGAATATCTTCCCCCAATATCTTCGGGTATGATGTACTTTGAGTATCCTTCCTCTTCTATAATTTTATTTAGAATGCCACCTGTTTCTCCAGTTGTAGCTATAACTCTATTCTTTGCATCATCATAAAACTCATGCATCCACTTTCTGATGGTTCGAAATGCCAATGCTGTTTCAAGTGTTGAGCCGGATTTTGAAATCACGTTAAGATATACGCTCTTGGGCTCACCATCACTTTTTGGTGCCTGTAAGTAATCCATTAACTGCTCAAGATACCTGCCTCCCATATGATGACCGGCAAAGAGAACTTCAGGCCCTTTTGAATTGAAAGGAAGATTTAGCGCTTCAATAATAGCTTTTGCTCCGGTAAACGATCCTCCGATTCCGCACACGATAAAAATATCCGCATCTTCACGAATTTGTGCTGCATGCTGAGCAATCCTGTCAATTTCAGCATCATTTGGTTCTGCAAGTATTCGGCGCCATCCGAGCCAGTTACTACCCGGCCCTGTTCCATCCACTACTTTCTTAAATGCACTGCTTGCCAGATTCTGAGCACTTTCAAATTCACTCTCATCTACAAACTCCAGTGCATCACTTAAATCAACTTTAATCATGATTACCTCAACATTTTCGCTAATTCAACAAGATCAAAATTGATATCTTTTTTCTTGCCAAACGTCATTCTAAGCGGGGTCAGTTTTATTTTGTTATTAACAACACCAACCATTACCTGGCTATGCCCCTCTTTTAATACAGTAACAGCCGATGAGCCTAATCTACTGGCCAATACCCTGTCTCTGGCCGTTGGGTTACCACCTCTCTGAATATGACCGAGGATACATACTCTCATTTCGTACTTACTAAAATCAGGCTTCAGCTCTTCAGAAATCTTTATTGCTCCACCTGTTTCATCGCCTTCAGCAATTACAACCAGGCTGCTTCTTTTCTGTTCACTCAATACTTCATGCAATGAAGTTTTCACTTCCTCGATATCAGTTAGAGATTCCGGTAGTAAAATCAACTCAGCACCGCCGGCAATACCCGTTTCAAGTGCTATAAATCCGGCATCACGTCCCATAACTTCTACAAGAAAAAGACGATCGTGAGCATCTGCCGTATCGCGGATTTTATCTATTGCTTCCATAGCCGTATTCAGAGCCGTATCGTAACCGATTGTTTCGTCTGAGCCTACCAAATCGTTATCTATAGTTGCAGGCACGCCAATTACGTTCACATCATGTTCATTAGCTAACAACGCGGCTCCCTGGAATGTACCATCACCCCCAATTGTAATAAGAGCTTCTATTCCATGTTCTGCTAGTACTTTTGCCGCTTTTTTTCTTCCTTCTTGAGTACGAAATTCCTCGCACCTTGCAGATTTTAAAACCGTTCCACCTCTCTGAATAATGTTTGAAACATCATTTGAACTAACTTCATAAACATCATCCGATATTAAGCCCTTATATCCATGCCTGATTGCAACTACTTGTATATCAAGTGAATGCGCAGTTCGAACGATTGCTCTGAACGCCGCATTCATACCCGGGGAATCTCCCCCACTTGTGAGAACACCTATTTTTTTCAAGCTTCAAAAATTTAGATTCATAGTAATTTTGAATAAGTTGTAAAACTAAACAGCCCTTCATCATTGCGCAAATATTTAATCAGTTTATTCTTACTTTTCAGCCCTAATAATAAAAAGATACTATATAGATGGCCTCAGAGGCAGCACTAAAAACAGACCCGCCAAATAAACAACTTTCCCTAAAAGAGATAACCTCTCCGATACAGGAGAATCTTACTACGTTCAGAACTTTTTTTAAGGATGAGCTGAGAAGCGATGTTTTTGTATTAGACCAAATTATACAGTACCTGTTACGTCAAAAAGGTAAGGAAATACGACCTACGCTTGTATTTATGACCGCCAGAATGTTTGGTGATGTTGATAAACGAAGCTACGTGGCGGCTACCATGATCGAATTGCTTCATACTGCAACACTTATACATGACGATGTAGTTGATGAAGCCGATCTGCGTAGAGATTTTTTAAGCATAAATAAACTTTGGAAAAACAAAGCCGGTGTCCTTCTTGGTGACTTCCTGCTCTCAAAAGGTCTTTTGGTAGCCCTTGATTACAAAGAGTATGAACTGCTTCATGTACTATCTGATGCCGTTCGTAAAATGAGTGAAGGCGAGCTGAGACAGCTTAAAACGTCGAAGCTATTTAATATGACAGAAGAGCGTTATTTCCAGATTATATCAGAAAAAACTGCAAGCTTGATTTCTGCCTGTTGCGAATGCGGAGCTATTGCTGCCACAGACGATCAAGAAGTAATCAGCAGTATGAGAGAGATTGGGATGAATATTGGAATTGCGTTTCAGATAAAAGACGATCTGTTTGATTACGGTATTGATAATGTGGGCAAACCGACTCGGAACGATATTCAGGAGAGAAAAGTAACGCTTCCTTTAATTAAAGCGCTCGAGAAGGCACCTGCACTTGAGCAGATGAAAATCAGGAGGTTGATGAAAAAAAGGAAGAAGAAGTCAGCCAACGTCAATGAAATTGTAAACTTTGTTCATAAATACGACGGTTTAAAAGAAGCCGAAAGAACCATGCAGGATTATGCAGATAAAGCTCTTACCTCTTTAAACAATCTACCGATCAAAGAAGGGTTAAATGATTTTGAGGATTTAATTCGATTTATCATCAACAGGAAAAAGTAGTCTGTAATGAAACACCTTTTTCTGTCTGATGTTCATCTCGGTGCGTTTTCGAATCAAAAAAATTCACAGATCGAAGATGAGCTTATTGATTTAGTGCTTTTTTCAATGGAACAGGATATCCATCTACACGTTTTAGGCGACCTGTTTGATTACTGGATGGAGTTTGGCACAGAAGTTCCCAAATTAGGTCAGCGCTTATTGCATCACTTCTCTGTTTACAATCAAACTTGCAAACCGGCTACCTATATAACAGGTAACCATGACAACTGGACACAGGGATATTTTAAACAGTTAGGTTTTGAAATACTCAATGATTTTAAATCCTTAAATATTGATTCCCTGAAAGTTTTTATACATCACGGTGACGGTCTGAGTAATCCTGAGTTCGGACTCAAAAGACCTATATACCACAGAATCCTGCGTCATCCACTCTTTATCCGGACCTACCAATCTATATATGGTTCTGAATCCGGAATTGATCTGATGAAACAGTTTTCCGAGCACAGCAGAAATAATCCGGACGAAAATCCTGAGAGGTTAAATGAGTGGTCAAAACAATTTCTGAAAGAAACTGATTATGATTATGTAATTTGCGGGCACGATCATTTACCAAGAATGGAAACATTCTCCTTTGGTACATATATAAATCTGGGTACCTTTTTTGAAGAAAAAACCGTTGCACTGTATACCAATAATCGTATAGAACTCGTTAAATGGGATGCAGATAACAGACGATTTAATAATATAAACTCTTTACATACAGAACTTTAAAGATGAGCGATAACGAGCACAACATCGATATGGACCGGTACTTTGAAGATCCGGAGTATCGAAAAAGTGTAATGGGAAAAAACAAAGACAGAGATATTCCCAAAGAGAACAGATCGAAAGTTGGACCGCTTGGAAAAAAAGTTCTTCTATACGGTGGGATATCACTCCTGCTACTAATTCTTATCGGGGCAGGGTATTTCACATATCTTTTACAGGGGCTTCCCTCAATCCAGGAACTAGAAAACCCACAAACTGCCGTTGCAACAGAAGTTAGAAGCCGGGACGGTGCTGTTCTCGATCGATACTACATCGAAAACAGAACCTATGTTACTATAGATGAGATCTCACCCAATATTATAAATGCACTGATAGCTACTGAAGATCATCGCTTCTTTGATCATTGGGGGTTGGATATTCGCAGAATAGCAGGTCTTCCCTACTACTGGATTCAGGGTAGAATTCAGGGTGGATCAACTATCAGCCAGCAGTTAGCACGAAACTTGTATAGAAATATTGGTTTTGAAGTTTCTGTAACCAGGAAGCTGAGAGAGATGATCACGGCTATCCAGATCGAAAATAATTACACAAAGCGCGAAATCATTGAGATGTATCTGAATACTGTAGAATTCAGTAATAGTGCATTTGGTATTGAACAGGCCGCCCGAACTCATTATGGAAAACCCGCCAGAGACATTACGGTGAGTGAAGCTGCTACGCTAATTGGACAATTAAGAGCCGTTTATGCCTATAATCCAAGACGATTTCCGGAGCGTGCTCAATTTCGACGTGACGTCGTCCTTAATCAGATGTTCAACAGAGGATTCATTAGCAGTGAAATACATCAAAATCTTCGCCTCGAAGAGATTCAGTTGAATTATCAGCCGCCATCAAGATCGGGAAGAGAAAGCCGCTATTTTGGAGAATATGTGCGGTTACGAATTCAAGATTGGGCAGATGAAAATGGATATGACCTTTTTACGGATGGCCTGGTTATTTACACAACCATTGACTCAAGATTTCAACGACATGCTGAACGGGCAGTTAAGGAAAAACTCTTAGAATTTCAGCCCATATTTGAACAGGAGTGGACTTCTCGCGGAGGAGAATACATGGATGAATATTGGGAGCAGTACCCACAATTTTTAAGAAATTTCATTCGCGAGACAGATCGCTACAAAAACGGCTTTCAAAAATACAACACCGACCAGGAATCTGTTGTTTTTGCAGAGCTATTAGCTGACTCTGCTTATGTAGACTCTGTAAAAAGAGTAAAAACAAAACTTCAGGCAAGCTTTACCGCGGTAGACCCTACAAACGGAAATGTACTGGCCTGGGTCGGAGGTGCAGACTTTGGCTCACAACAGTTCGATCATGTACATCAGTCCAGAAGGCAAGCAGGTTCCACATTTAAGCCTTTTGTCTATGCTGTTGCCATAGATAACGGATACATGCCCTACCACAGATTTTCCAAATTTCCTACCAGTTTCATAGAAAACTCCGGCAGACTTTGGAGCCCAAAAGACCCATCCGTTCCGGCCGGGCCCGAAATGGTAGCGTTACGAGAGGCGTTAGCTCGCAGTTTAAATAATGTTACAGTCCGGTTACTGCCGGAAATTGCCGGTGCGCCAGGCACAAACAGATCAGATGATCTAATGCCGGCTGCCAGAAAAATAGCGGAGATGGCATCTAACCTCGGAATAGACATGAGAACTTCTCAAATCTACCCCTCTATTGCTTTGGGTACTACAGAAGTTTCTCTGCTAGAGCTGGTAAGTGCTTACACAACTTTTGTAAATCAGGGTGTCCATATAGATCCGGTTGCAATTACCCGTATAGAAGACCGGGAAGGAAATGTACTGGCTGAATTTAATCCGGAATATACAGAAGAGGTCATCAGTCCGGAAACAGCATATATGATGATTGATATGATGCGTGGTGTGATTCGCGGCGGTGATGGTTATCACGGAACTGGAGTTCGACTGCGAAATGTATACGGAGTACAGCAAGATGTAGCCGGTAAGACAGGAACAACGCAAAACAGTGCAGATAACTGGTTTGTTGGCATGATGCCACATATTGTAATGGGAGCTTGGGTAGGTGGCGAGGATCGGAGAATTCGCTTCCCAACCAATTCTCCATCAAGTATTGGTCAGGGTGCTCGTACGGCCCTCCCAATTGTCGGTCAATTCATAAACAGTGTAACATCTGACCCTGATGCTCCGTGGAGTTATGATGCCTTTGAACAACCCCCGGGGTTCGTTTTGCCGGAAGAGCCTGCCGATAGAGAGCGGGATGACAGAAGGGGAAGAATTGGCTGGTAAGATGAAGAGTCAATCCAACTTGCTCAACCTTTCATTAGGTTTTTTACTCTGCATTGGTTTAATCACAGGCTGTGCCCAATCAAGTGAAGAGTCAAAAGCTGATTCCGATACAATCGCAAAAACCCCCACGGTTGCAGAAATTTACGAGAACTGCGGGGATATCATTTTTGCTGCATTGTACCATCTCCCGGTCACTCATCAATTTTTCGAAAGTCCGGATGAACTGATCGGTCAGCCGGCTTATTATTATTCTGAATATCTAGATCAGGAAACAAAAGATAATCTCTTGATTCAGTTGAACCGGCTCTATCGACAACTAAATAGCAGTGATGAATTATTTATTTTAGACAGGCAGTTAACTCAATGGTGTGAAGCTCACCAAACAATTCAAACCATAGAGCGTCAATATGGATATGAAGAGTTTTTAGCAGGCATATACGACAGTGACCGATTTGAATATCTGTTTTCTAATCATCAAAACTCCCCTCTATTTCAATCTGATGATTACTCCTCTTTTGACAAAGTTGCCTCTCTCAGTTCAGCTCAGGGACAACAGGTAATTTCAACATTAATTACTGATCTTGCCCGGCAAAGAACTCAACAGTTCGAAGAAGATTTAAAAACTCTTAGGGCTCTTTTTCCTTCCTGAACATTCCATTTCTGATTACTCACTATATATAACAGAAATTGCAGAACATTGATCGGATAATATTCCAGTAGCCATTGCATTAAATTTTTTAAAAAAAGAGTTCAAAGTTGGACCGAAAACCTGCTATATTTCACGGGTAAATTCGTTGACTTTCCGTCGATGTGGCGGTAATTTAAGGCAAAATTAATTCTAACCGTTTTTCATGCTTGAACAATATTATCCCATTCTGGTACTGATAGGAGTAGCATTTGTCTTAGCACTTGTTTTGATGTCGCTCTCAAGGATTTTAGGACCATATCGACCTAACACAAATAAATTGAGCCCCTACGAGAGCGGTATGGATCCCGTTGGAGAGGCCAAGGAACGATATTCTATTGCTTATTATCTGGTAGCAATGGAGTTTATCGTATTTGATCTGGAAGTTGTTTTCATCTACCCGTGGGCTGTCCGATTTATGGAGCACGGTACCGGAACGTTTGTAGCAATGACAATCTTTATTGTAGTACTTTTTATTGGCCTGGTTTATACTTTGAAGAAAGGTACTTTAGATTGGGACGCCAAAAACATTAAATACGAAGCATTATCCAAATAACCGAATATTATGGGTTTAGAAAGTTCATTAAGTGAAGGGTATTTAACTACTAAAGTCGACTCAATGGTCAATTGGGCCAGATCGAATGCCGCATGGCCTATGCCTATGGGTTTGGCATGTTGTGCTATTGAAATGATGGCCTTTGCAGGTCCGCGTTACGATGCAGCCAGGTTCGGTTCTGAGGTGATGCGCTTTTCACCCAGACAGAGCGACGTGATGATTGTAGCCGGCTGGTGCACATATAAAATGTCTCACGCCATACGAAGAATCTGGGATCAAATGCCGGATCCGAAATGGTGTATCGCAATGGGAGCATGTGCTTCTACAGGAGGCATGCACAGATGTTATGGAGTTGTACAGGGTGTTGACAATTTTATTCCTGTTGATGCATATATCTCAGGTTGCCCTCCCCGACCGGACGCAGTGCTCCACGCGTTAATGAAGATTCAAGATAAAATTAAAACTGAGCACTCTGTAGCGCTCGATAGCTAATTTTTATGAGTTTAGAATTGTCAGATCCACTTCAAAAAGCAATTGATGGCCTCTCAGAGTCATTCGAAGGTAAAATTATAGATGTATATCAATCAACCGGTTCTACTTTTGTATTGGTTGATCGAGAATCAATTGTTGAAATCTCTAAGTATTTAAAAACTGAACATCATTACACCTATTTGGCAGATGTGTTTGGAATAGATCGTTACACATCTGAAGAACGATTTGAAGTTGTTTACAACCTTATCTCATTGCGGGATGGTGTTCGGCTCTTTTTGAAAGTTCGTTGTGAAGAAGAACAACCCGAAGTTGAATCGGTAACTACTGTTTGGAGCTCCGCAAACTGGGCTGAAAGAGAAGTTTATGATATGTTTGGCATTCATTTCAATAACCATCCTGATCTCAGAAGAATATTGATGCCTGAAGATTTTGACTATTTCCCACTTCGAAAAGAGTTTCCACTGTTGGGAATTCCGGGATCCATCGAGCTGCCTAATTCTACACCCGATACTGAATAGTAAGATTTTATGAAATTAACGGATATTCAATCTAAAGTTCATTCTACGTTCTTTAAGGAGCATCAAAAAAAGCTCTATCAAAGCTTAGAAGACAAACATACCACAATCGAAGAGATGGACGATGGCGATCCCCTCACTTCGAAGATGATCTTAAACATGGGGCCACAGCATCCTGCTACCCATGGTGTATTGAGGTTGGTTCTTCAGCTAAATGGTGAATCTATTGAGAAGGCAAAACTCGATATTGGGTATCTTCACCGTGGTGTGGAAAAAATTGCAGAAAATAAGACTTACCAGGAGTTCATGCCCTATACAGATCGCATGGACTATTTGTCTCCCTACAGCAATAATGTGGCTCTCTGCCAGACAGTTGAAAAGTTGGCAAATGTAGAAGTTCCGGAAAGAGCGCATTACATCCGAATGATCGGCTGTGAATTAGCAAGAATCTCTTCACATCTGCTATGGCTCGGAACCATGGTAATGGATGCCGGTGCTGTCTCTTTCTTTATTTGGACATTTAAAGAGAGAGAGAAAATCTATGATATCATGGACCGCCTGACCGGTCATCGTTTCACCGTTTCTCACGCACGAATCGGTGGTGTAGCAAACGATATTACAGATGAAGCGATGGGATCCATAAAGGAGTTTGCAGAAACTTTCCCAAATGAACTAAGAGACTATCATAAGCTTCTCGACAGAAATAGAATTTTTATTGACAGAAACGAAGCTGTTGGAGTTCTCAAGACTGAAGATGCACTTCGTTTTGGGGCAACAGGACCTGTACTGAGAGCCGCAGGATTTGGATTAGATATTAGAAAATTTGCTCCTTATGCCCGATACGATGAGGTTGAATTTGATATACCTACAAGAATGGAAGGTGATAATTTAGCCAGATACTTTGTCCGTATGGAAGAGATGAGCGAAAGTATTAGAATCATCAACCAGTGTTTAGAAAAACTACCTAAAGGACCAGTCCGAACAGATAATGCCAAACAGGCATATCCATCCAAGGATGAGGTTTACTACTCAATGGAAGGTATGATTCACGACTTTATGATGACCGACACCGGTATTTGTCCTCCCGAAGGCGCTGAAGCTTATAGCGCCGTTGAAGCTCCAAAGGGAGAACTTGGATACTATATTCAAAGCGACGGGACCGGACACCCCTGGCGACTAAAAGTACGAGCTCCATCATTTGTTAACCTGCAGGTTTTAGAAAATATTATTGACGGTGAAATGGTGGCAGATACAGTAGTTATAATTGGAGGTATGGACCCTGTAATGGGTGAAGCTGATAAATAAACATTATGAAATACGAATTCACACAAGAAGATCTACAGGAAATAGAAAAAATTAAGGCGAAATATCCCGATGTAAAAGCGGCTACTCTTCCCGCTTTATGGGTTGCACAAAATCGCTTTGGCCATGTAGATGGCGACGTTCAGAAACTTGTAGCATCAACTCTGGATTTACCAGACGCGCACGTACATGGTGTAGCAAACTTCTACACTCAATATTACAAAGAGGAGAAAGGTAAATTTGTTTTAGATGTTTGTACCTGTCTTAGTTGTCAACTTTGCGGTGGTTATGATATCCTCGAACACGCTGAGAATAAATTAGGTATTAAAAAAGGTGAAACCACCGACGATGGCATGTTTACCATTAATGAAGTTGAATGCCTGGGAGCTTGTGGATACGCCCCAATGCTGCAGGTTACAAACGACAAATATGTAAATAACCTGACTCCCGAAAAAGTTGACAAACTCATTGAAGATCTGAAATCGGGCAAAACACCTGATTACGAACAAATTGAAATGCCACTCAGAA
>CAZHUP010000007.1:0-43305 GCA_964535495.1 uncultured Rhodohalobacter sp. | reverse complement strand
CCCAACTCTTTATCACTAAATGGATCTCCGGCATGTGCCACAAACACAGCTACAATCATAGCAATAATCAAGGGTATTAGCGAAAATCGCGTCAACAGGCCTACAATAACAAAGGCTGCACAAATTGCTTCGGCAAAAGTTACAAGAATAAGTGATGCTGTCGAACCGATCCCTATTGGATCGCCGAAACTGAAATCCCCTTCCAAAATTCTTAATAGTTTGGGAATCCCATGAGTAAGCATCAATGCTGCAACTCCTACCCGGAGTAAGAGAATGGCCAGGTCCGGGTTTACAAATTCATCAAGACTAGTAGAAATAAATTTTTTTATCATGATCTGTCGATGAGTTTAAAAAGATTATGGCTGTACAGATTACTTCGAAAGCATCCGAACCGTTCAACACAAATCCTGATAAATTTATTCACTACATCAAAAACTCCTTTATATTACCGGTCATAATAAACCTATCTGGCGCCCATAACTTTCTGTAACAGATCATTCAGTACTCGCCTGTCGGGGTGTTGTTCATCCAATCCAAGTGCATCCAATACTTCTCTGGCAGAAACCGCATAGTCTGCAGCCTGTTCCAAATTACCTTCTGCAAATTCAAGCGCGGCAAGGCTTCTTAAGTTATCAGCGACATGCCGGTGCTCCATACTCAATTCGTCCCGGTTCATCTCCAATGCCTGCAACAGCAGTCGTTCAGCTTCAGCGTTATTGCCTTTGGCATGCATTGTTTGTCCCATATTTGCAAGTACCAGGGCGATATCGTGATGTGAGTCGCCATAAACCGAACGATAGATCGATAAGGCCTGCCTCAGCCACTGTTCGGCTTGATCTGTTTCACCCATTTCCCGTGCAACAACTGCAACGGCATTCAGGATCACCGCTGTAGAGGGATGTTCAGGCCCAAGAACTCGGCTGCGAATCTCCAGCGCTTCTTCGAGGTGAAGACGGGCTAGCGTGAGCTCTCCACGTCGCGACTGCAGCCAGCCTATCTGGTATAGCACACTGGCAACAGCAGGGTGATCATCGCCGAAAATGGTACGCCGTAGCTGCAGCGCTTCTCTGTATCCATCTTCAGCCTCTTCAAGCCGATTCATTTGATCCAGAAGAGTAGACAGGTTGGTCAGTGAGTATGTAGTAGACGGATGTTCATTGCCAAGAACTGAACGGCGCAATTCCAACGCAGCCCGGTATAGTGGCTCAGCCTCCTCCCGTTGATCCTGTGCTGCCAGTACCAGAGCAAGATTGTTTAGGGAAGCAGCCAGCTCAGCGCTTTCCGGAAGTTCAGCCCTTCGCAGGTCAAGTGCATCCTCCAGCAGCTGTTGCGACTCATTCAGCCGCCCTAGTGAAAATACAGCCAGTCCGAGGTTATTTAGTCGTTCAGCCATGGCTAGCTTATTTTCCGGGTTGGTCAGTTCCAGAGCTTGCCGGTGTGCCTCTTCTGCTTCACTGTATCGGCCCAAAGAGGAGAGGGTGTAGGCATAAGTTGTCCAGGCATTAGCCAGGCTGGCAGGATAAGAGGTTGACTGCTCATTCAGCAATGTGAGTGCCCGTTCAGCAAGCTGGTGCGCAGTTTCATGCTCAGCCAGTGAACGGTGAACACGAGCCAGAACCATATACATCTCGGCCTGAACAAAGGGGACTTCATTCAGAGTTTCGATCCTCTCCCGCCCCTGCGCCAGGAGGTTGCCCACGGTAAAATCATTATCGGCACTTGAATAAGGATCGGATTGCTCAAAAAGGCCAACTACATATTCGCTAACCCGCGCCGTTTTAGCAGCTTCCAATTGGGCCAGATCGCGCTGTAGTTCTGCCCGGTCACGTTCTATGCTAATTTCGGTTGTATGGTAATATAAGCCGGAAATTATGGTAATAAGAAGCACTGCGGCAAATGATGAAACCATCTTATTACGCTGTATAAATTTACGACTTCTATAAATAACTCCTACTGGTCGGGCAGATACCGGCTGGTTATCAAGATAGCGTTTCAGGTCATCAGCTAAGGCCTCTGCTGAACGGTATCGACGGTCGGGTGATTTTTCAAGCGCTTTCAGAATTATATTATCCAAATCGCCCTGAAGATGCCTGTATCGAATTTTAGA
Organism: uncultured Rhodohalobacter sp.; assembly: GCA_964535495.1. GTDB lineage: Bacteria > Bacteroidota > Rhodothermia > Balneolales > Balneolaceae > Rhodohalobacter. Next base: position 41,198 of record CAZHUP010000007.1, on the reverse strand, counting down.
TTTCCGAACTATAGAGCTCGGTTTCGATACCGGATCATCACATATTTTCCGTTCAAATTCTCCGTAGGTGGTCTGATCTGTAATTGTATAAGGCAGCGAACCGGTCAGTAGCTTATAGAGTAGGACTCCTAATGAGTAGACGTCGGTCAATGTGTTTACAGGTCCGTTTCGAACCTGTTCAGGTGCGGCATATTTCATCGAGAAATATTGCTGCCCCGACTGGGTTAAATCAGGCGTATCTCCATTCTCATCAAGCAGTTTTGCAATGCCAAAATCCAGAAGTTTACACTCACCATCTGAGTTAATCAGAATATTCGAAGGTTTCAGATCCCTGTGTATAATCAGGTTTTGATGAGCATACTGTACAGCATGGCAAACAGAAATAAACAACTCAATTCTTTGCCTTACTGATAATTGATTTTCATCTGAATAGGTGGTGATTGGTTTCCCATCCACATATTCCATCACCAGGAACGGGATACCGTGTTCATCGGTACTTGCATCATATAGTCTCGCAATCGATGGATGATCAAGTGATGCCTGAATCTGCTTCTCACGGTTGAATCTTTTTTTAACCTCCCCGCTGTTGAGTTCGGTACGAACGAACTTTATAGCCGTTAGCCGTTCAAATGATCCGTCAGCACGTTCGGCCAGATAAACGTTCCCCATCCCCCCTTTACCGATTGGCCTAAGCAATTTGTATCTGCCGACTTTTCGCGGCACGAAATTTTCTTCTGTTTCCGGAATTGACTCAGCAGCCAGGTCTTTGAACAGATTGTTCAGATATTTTTCTCGTCCTTCTTCAAGAAAGTTTTGAGAATTCTCGGCAAATTCAAGAAGCTGTTTCACATCTTCATAGAGCTGCGGATGCTCTTCCCGAAGAGTTTCAAGTCGTTTCTTCTTTTCACTCTCACTAAGCTCCATGAATACATCAAACTCAGCTTCGGTTTTTTCCCACCTTTTTCTATCCATGATTGCCTTAGAACCTGAAAAATGTTGTCATAATTTATAAGCAACTGTTAACAGAATACAGCACTACACAACAATAAGTGGTAAGTGATTTAAAAATTTCATCATCGGAATAGAGCGGATACTTATTAAATAGCGTTTCAAATCCATATATCCGCAATTATTCCGATCAGATGAATTATGTGATTTATAAGTCAAACTCAATTCCCTGAGCAAGAGGCAGTTCATCACCCCAGTTGATGGTATTCGTTTGACGTCGCATGTACGCTTTCCACGCGTCAGAACCGGACTCTCGTCCACCACCGGTCTCCTTTTCACCGCCAAATGCACCGCCAATTTCCGCACCGCTGGTTCCAATATTGATATTGGCAATTCCACAATCAGATCCGGCATGGCTCAGAAACCTCTCCATTTCGCGCATGTTCAGTGTAAACATCGATGAACTGAGCCCCTGAACTACTCCGTTGTGCAGTTCCAGCGCTTCGTCAAATTCACTGTATTTAATTAGATAGAGAATGGGAGCAAACGTCTCGTGCTGTACGATTTCAAAGTGATTTTTAACTTCACAAATTGCCGGCTTCACGTAGTGGCCTTCCATGTTCTCCAGAACATCACCGCCGCAAACAACTGATCCACCCTCTTTTTCTACTTTCTTCAGAGCAGACTGCATCATATCTACGGCGTCCTGATCAATCAGCGGTCCAACAAGCGTATCGGAGTCGAGCGGATCACCGATTTTAATACTCTTATAAATATTCACAAGGCGATCTTTGAGTTCATCATACACATCTTCGTGAATAATAAGTCGACGGGTACTTGTGCAGCGTTGTCCGGCTGTTCCAACCGCACCGAAAACAATTGCACGGATTGCCATCTCCAGATCGGCCTCTTTGCTGATAATAATTGCGTTGTTACCACCCAGTTCCAGAATCGTTTTACCGAGTCGGGCGGCCACCGCTTGTCCAACGGCGCGGCCCATCGGGATAGATCCTGTTGCAGAAATCAGCGGAACCCTGGTGTCAGTCGTCATCCACTCACCAACTTCGCGGCCACCGGTGATTAAACCGAAAACACCTTCAGGTACATCATTCTCTTTCAGCACTTCCCCGATGATATTCTGAACCGCAACAGAGCAGAGAGGAGTTTTTTCTGATCCCTTCCAGATCACGGTATCACCGCAAATAGCGGCAATCATCGCGTTCCAGCTATATACGGCAACAGGGAAGTTAAATGCAGAGATTATCCCAACCGGTCCGAGCGGATGCCACTGCTCATACATTCTGTGTTGCGGCCGTTCCGAGTGCATCGTTTTTCCATATAGCATACGGGACTGACCAACGGCAAAATCGCAGATATCGATCATCTCCTGAACTTCACCCAATCCTTCCTGGTAAATTTTACCCATCTCGTAAGAGACAAGTTTACCGAGTGGCTCCTTGTATTCACGAAGCTTCAGGCCGATCTGACGAACAATCTCTCCTCTTAGCGGAGCCGGCATCATTCGCCACTCCTTAAATGCTTCTTGAGAAGCTTTAACAACCTGCTCGTAATCCTCTTTGGTCGTTTCATAAACAGACCCAATTTCTGACCCGTCAGACGGTGTGTGGCTTGTTATAAGGTTTGAAGATCTGTTTTCTATAAAATTTTGTCCGGTAGACGTTCCTGCATTCTTATCTTTTAAACCGAGCGTACTCAAAAAATCTTTCATACTATATCTTTGTCTTAATTTGTAGTTTCTTGGAATATAGAGTGTTGATTTACGAAACCCAATTCATGGCCAGGAGTTAAATTAAATTTATGAACTTTTCATCTCCCTCAAATCGTCAACTTACCGAATGGAGAAAACTGCTTCAGGGCAAATATCGTAAACGAGAGAATAAATTTATTGCTGAAGGTTTACGCTGTGTTGAACAGATTATCAGCCAAAAGCGTATTAATATTGAAGCAGTAGTGATTGAAGAAAGCTTTAACATGGATGAGGCTTTTGCAAATTCAACCCTGCCGATCTTTGAAGTGAACTCCGATGAATTCAACTCTATCTCTGATACGGATACACCTCAGGGAATTCTCGCCATATGCCACACACCGGAAGAATCATCTTTAGATAAATTAGCTCAAAAAGATGGTCTTTTAATTGCATTCGATACGGTTCAGGATCCCGGGAATCTGGGTACGATGATTCGAACCGCATCATGGTTTAACGTTTCCGGATTATTAATTGGACATGGCACAGTGGACCTGTTTCATCCCAAAGTTGTACGAAGTACCGCAGGAGCAACCGGAGTTCTTCCCTACATAAAAACAGACCTTACCCAAACACTGAAAAATTTTGAAGCGATCGGTTGGAATGCCTCTGTATTGGATGGCGGAACAGAATCTGTCTCCTTAAAAGAGATCCAAACATCAAAAAACAATATCCTGATTATTGGAAATGAAGGGAATGGAGTAAACCCGCAACTTATGTCAGGAAGAAATAGAATAAGGATTGATGGAAATGCTGAAAATGTTGAAAGTTTGAATGCAGCAGTTGCATTGAGTATTGCACTGTATCATTTTTCAGAATGATTTCAGTTACTAAATCTCACTGTATATACCCGATTTTCTTTAGAAAGAAACATCATTAAATCATTATTAATATTTCCTACTGTATTGACTCTATCGGGCTGTTTAGCTATAGTTAAATAAGCAATTTTCAGAACAGCCCCCATAAACCTGAACCGCTTTGCCTATGCCACGTGCCAAAAAAGCGAAGAAGATCTTTGTACTCGACACCTCCGTTCTTCTCTACGATTCTGATGCTGTAAGAAACTTTGAAAAGCACGATATCGCCATCCCCATCACCGTGCTAGAGGAGCTCGACTCCTTTAAAAAAGGCAACTCCGTAACCAATCTTCACGCCCGGGAATTTATTCGTTACCTGGATAAAATCTCCGATGCCAACATGATTGAGAAGTGGATTCCGCTGAATGGCAAAACACACGGAAATATACGTGTGGTCAGTGACGAGGGATTGGATGATGTTGCATCCAGACTTTTCGGATCCGTAAAAAATGATCACCGGATATTAAATACGGCTCTACATTTACGCGAAGAGGAGTCTGGCAAAAAAGTGGTATTGGTATCAAAAGATATCAACCTGAGATTGAAGGCGAGAGCTCTGAAACTCGACGCCGAAGATTACGAAACGATCCGGATTAAGGATATCGACCATCTCTACAGAGGCAAAACTGAGCTTCAATTTGAGGACAATGCTCCCATCAACGACCTCTACAAAAAGGGGCATATCAAGCACAAAAAACTGGAGAAAAGTGAACCGATTAGTAATCACTACTACATTCTGAAAAATCACTCCAGTTCAGCCCTGGGACACTACAACGCTAAAAGTGAAAGTGTTGAGCTGATCAAACCGATGAGCGCTTACGGAATCACCCCAAAAAATGCCGAGCAGACGTTTGCGCTTCACGCCATCATGAACCCTGAAATTCAACTCGTAACAATCACCGGTGCGGCCGGGACCGGAAAGACTCTGCTCGCTTTGGCCGGGGCACTTGAGCAGCGAAAGGAGTATCGGCAAATCTATTTGGCCCGCCCTATTGTACCGCTTAGCAATCGGGATATTGGTTACCTACCCGGAGATGTGAAGTCAAAAATTGATCCCTACATGCAACCCCTTTGGGACAACCTGAGCATCATTAAAAATCAGTACAAGGAGAACAGTGCATCTTACAAGAAAGTAGAAGAGCTGGTTCAAACCGAGAAACTCTCGATCGAGCCCCTGGCCTACATTCGCGGACGTTCTCTGAATAATGTGATTTTTATCATTGATGAGGCACAGAATCTCACTCCCCATGAAATCAAAACGATTATCACACGCGCAGGGGAAAACACTAAAATCATCTTCACCGGAGATATTTTTCAGATCGATACGCCCTATCTTGATACACAGACAAACGGCTTGTCATATATGATCGACCGAATCCACAACAATGACATTTACGCCCACATCAATCTTGAGAAGGGTGAGCGGTCCACACTGGCTAACCTGGCAAGTAAGTATTTATAGATTTGTGTCTTGAGTTAAGGTTTTTAGAAAGTTTCTTTTATAAAAATGATTGTGAGTTTTACATTAATCTCTTTAAATGTGGTTCCTCACGACTCTCATCTCAAGACTCATGACTAGTGATCGCATTAGCCGCCAGCCAGCCATTTGTCCATGCAGCCTGGAAATTAAATCCACCGGTTACGCCGTCGATATCGAGCACTTCGCCTACTAAGTATAGATTTGGTACAATTTTACTCTCCAATGTATCGGGGTTTATTTCATTCAACGGAATTCCGCCACAGGTAACAAACTCCTCTTTGTAAGTGGTTTTTCCCTGAATATTGTAACGGCTACGAAACAGAGTTTGTGTCAAATCATGAATCTCTTTGTTCGAAAGATCTGCCCAGCGCTTGTCCGATTTGATTCCAGAAAGCTTCAGAAACCTCTCCCACAATCTATTCGGAAATGAAAAGTGTTCTTGTTTCGAAACCATTTTTCGGGCGTTGGACTCGCGCAACTTCACCAATATTTCGCGAACCTCCTGCTCTTTGTCCGGATAAACCCAGTTCACCAGTACATCAAACCGATATTCAAGATCGTGCAGATCCCGTGCAGCCCAGGCAGAAATTTTCAGTACAGCCGGGCCGCTTAGACCCCAATGTGTAATCAGAACGGGTCCGGTCTCCTCGAATGGCAACTGCTCAATTTTAACATGGGCATTATCTACTGAAATACCTGCTAAGTCAGTCAACACTTTTTCACGAAAATTAAAGGTAAAGAGTGAAGGTACCGGCGGATTGACCGAATGGCCCAGTGTTTTGAGCCAACCGTACGCTTTCTCACGATTATATCCACCTGTGGCTATGACAACGGCATCAAACTGTTCCGAATTTCCTTTCATCAATGAGAGTTGGAAGCCACCATCCGGTTCAGGAACAACTGCCTCCACTTTTGTCTTAGTGCGAATTTTCACTCCATACTTTTTGGCTTCGCTCATCAGACAATCGATAATGGTTTGCGAATCATCGGTAACCGGAAACATTCGTCCATCCTCTTCAGCTTTCAACTTTACTCCACGATCTTCGAACCACTCAACAGTATCTTTGGCATGAAACTGTTCAAAACTCCAACGCAGAACTTTTTCGCCACGGGGATAGTGCCTGGAGAGAAGTTCAGGATCAAAACAGTTGTGTGTAACATTACATCGGCCACCACCTGAAATACGAACTTTAGAAAGCACCTCTCGTGATTTTTCAAAGATGGTAATATCTAACCCGGGGTTCTGTCTTGCGGAATTTACTGCTGTAAAAAAACCGGCGGCACCGCCTCCAATAACCGCAACTTTTCGAATCTCTTTGTTTTTCATGAGCCAAAAATACAAAAAGATTAAACCGAGTTGAGAATTAAATAGAGTGGTTTAAACAAAAAAACCTCTTTCCATCTATGACGAAAAGAGGTTTTTGTACTTATAGGCAGAGACTATTCGTCTGATGATTCCGATTGTTCGAACACTCTGATTTGTTCTTCAACAGTATCTCCTGATCTGTTTCTGAACTGAATCTTCATTTCACGTTCGATTAAATCACTCTCAAGAATTTGGAATTCCTCAGCCAGCTCTGCCAGCTCTTGGTCAGTCAACTCACCGCTATCTACGGTGCCATCTGCTTCTACTTGCAGATACATTTTATTTACCAGCGAACGAACTTCACCGGTCTCTCTGATGGTTACTTCTACCTCTCCCTCTTCTACCCAGATTTTATCGTCTGCTGTTACACCAAAGCGAGTTCCTTTCACAGAAGCCACTGCACGGGTCGTGGTAATTTCAAACTCACGATCCGGCCGGCTCTCTACATCAAGAAACATGCCGCCCAACAGCATTCCGACATGAGTACGTAAATTCAGATTTTTATCAGGATTGAGCTCACTGCGAATCACCATCTGTGATGATGGACTTACCCTTGCTATCGATTCATCCAGAAAGAGAACCATCGCATATCCGCTATTACCTGTCGTTAATGTATCCCCGGAAATCAGAGCTCTGCCCACTTCTTGTAAAGAGTCTGCATAGGAGACGTTTGTAACGGTTACAGATGGCACATATCTTCTTACATATGCAACCTCATCATCTGTTTCATTCAAAACCGGCGTCTCGTAGATGTTATTGCTACCGTCCGACAGTATTAAAATTATTCCGGTTATGATCGCTCCAATTACAACGAGTGATAATATTATTTTTTTCATTTCTGCCACCTTTCGTTAGCTAACTACTTTTAATTGATTTTTTTCGATTTTCTCTGCCATTTCTCTCAGAATTCTCAGTGCATCTTCTTTGGAATAGGTTACACCGTCAAGCTGAATCTGATCAAACAACAAACCGTTTTCTATAAACTCATCTGTTCGCTCTTCACCAAAAAGATTGATCAGCAGTTCACGCATCTCACCTTCTATCGGGAAGCTTGTTGTAAACTCAAAACGTTCTGTATAGGCTTGAACAAAACTATCCTGAACCGTTTGCTTGGTGGTTTGCACTTGCCATGCATATGTTTTTCCCGGCTCAAACAGCCCTGCAAATCGACTCGGTATTTCATAACTCGTATTATTGGCTATAACATCCAGAACTACTCCGGACTGCTCGTCACGAATATCTTCCCCTGAGTGTTCTCTGCTAAATCTTTCAGAAAACTGAGCCTCCATATTTTGTGCACGATCAGCATCTACTACTATCAATCGATACGCTCTATTCTGTTCTCCGCCCCATGAAAAAACCGGTGCTTCACTTGATACGTCCAGCCCTCTCAGCTCCGCCACAACATCCCTGTCTGCCTCAATTAAAAGATCACTTTCATCAAGAGCCGTCGTGAATGTAACAGACTTCCGAGACAGGATTTCCTGCTCATCCATCATATTTTGCACAATACTCACATCAACTGTAAAAAGATCGTCAGCAATCAGATAACCTCTTCTCAAATTTTGAATTAATTTTCGCCCATTCGATGAAATCAGCAAATTATAATCCGGCTCACCACTTATTTCAAGATTTGAAATTTCTGAAACACTCAGATTTGAGAATGTAATCTGCCCACCGGGATTCAGAGTAAAAAATCCGGATGAGGATTGCTCTGCGATAAGTATCATCCCAAGCATATCGCTTCGTATTTCAAGAATTATAGAGTTGTTCCTCAATATGCCTCTGGATCTGTTTTCGGCTGATATTTCAAAAAATTGAGTTGAAACATCCTGGTTAATTACTGCATTAAACATTTGAGACAGATCCCCCTGTGTAAAATCAGCATCCATTCTAATATCGACTTCCAAATCGTCAGACTGCGCAATAGCCGCGACCGAGAATACGAGCAAAATTAATATTGAATTTAGTATGTTTTGAATCATTTGGGTAAAACAGGTCTGTTATGTATCCCTTCAAATAAGAATAGCGGAACCTACGCTTTTATGCCTATAGATCTGATTAACAATCGCAGAATTTTGTTAAATCTATCTAACTCGCTACATGTTGTTGAGTACAATCTTTCCAGCATTTTTGTTATTACTCATCATTTGATGAGCTTTCTCAACATCACGCCAATCAAATATTGCACTAATTACCGGTGCAAGCATCTCTTTTTCGAATAGCTCCCTGGTATTATTCCAAAATTCCCCGGTGAGTTGTTTCTTATACTCGAGCGATCGGTTTCGCAAAGTAGATCCTCGTATTGTTAGTCTTTTCCTCAAAATTGGTACAAGATTCATCTCTTCAACCTTTGCCCCACCAAGCATAGAGAGATAAACCAACCGGCCGTCTATCGCCAAACTGTTTATATTTTTTTCCCAATAGGGTGAACCCACAAAATCGATGATAAGATTCACACTACTTTCTCCCCAACTCTCCCGGATCTTCTCAGCAAAATCTTGCTCTTTATAATTAACCTGAAGTGACGCTCCCAATGATCGACAGAGATCCAGCTTCTCTCTACTGCCGGCTGTTACCGAAATTTGCGTACTCTTCAGTTTTTTGGCCAATTGAATAGCAGCCGTGCCTACACCGCTGGCACCTGCATGTATCAGAACTGCTTCTTCTTGTTTTAATTCACCCAGCCAGATCAAGGCCTGATACGCAGTTAAAAACACTTCCGGTATAGCCGCAGCCTCTTCAAATGAAAGTCCCTCAGGTATAGTAAGCGCCATATCCTCATGAATTGTACAGTACTCAGCATATCCACCGCCTCCAAGCAGACCAAAAACGCGATCTCCCTCCTCAAATTTTTGAACACCTCTCCCCACAGATTCAACAACTCCTGACATTTCAAGCCCAAGAATTGGAGACTCACCCTCAGGAACCGGATATCTCCCTTTTTTCTGTAGCAGATCGGCGCGGTTAAGTGCAGTAGATTTTATTTTCACGAATAGTTCGTGTTCTCCTGGTTCGGGATCTGGATAGTTGCCCATTTTCATTATTGGCTTTTCTGAACTTTGATCAACCAGAAGTGCTTTCATCTTGTTTTACCTTGAATAGATTGGAGATTAATTTGTTTAAATCCGGAGAGAGCTTAAAATACAGCGCCGGAAATAGAAACAGGGTAAGAAATAGAATCATTCGGAGAGGAGTATCTATCCAAAAATTTGAAAAGGGTTGCAGATCGCTCGATATATATAAAGCGGCTACTCCCAATACTAAAACAATTAATGTGTTCAGCTTAAACAGCCCTAACCCTATTTTAAAACGGATATAAAGATATTTAACACAATTATATACAAACAGCGCCAATGCTGAAGCTATGGCCGCCCCTTCGATACCATACATCGGAATAAGTATATAATTGGCAGCGACGGTAATCAGAACTAAAATGATATTTGTATAGAAGCTAACTCTATAGTGCTTGGAATTGAGTAAAATCACACTATTCGCCCCGCTTCCAACTTCAATCAGTTTCCCGATTGCTATGATAAATACTACCCATTTTCCGGCACTGTAAACCTCAGGCAGCAGCATAAAAAGTTCATCAATTGCGCTCCATATCAAACCGAAAATAAGCAGTCCTAGCAGTAATTGATTGAGCGAAGTCTTCACGTAAATCTCGCCCACCCCTTTCCAGTCTTTCTTTTTGATAAAATCTGATATCAGCGGGCCGGCTATCTTCTCTATAGACCGCTGGGGCACTGCAATCACAGATCCGATATAGAAGGCAATTGCGTAAATAGCCGTGCTTTCTAAACCGGCCATCGAACCGAGCATCAGGATGTCAACATTCCAAACCAGGACTGTGGTGAGCCCGCCCAACAGTGAGTAAAGGCTGTAGTTCGCCATACCGCGAACAAGCGGTTTTCGGAGGATCTCAAAATTGGGCCTGATCTGAAATTCACCTTTTCTGAAAATCTGGACTAATATTAAAAGTGGCTGAGAGGCGTAGCTCACTACAAATAGCAATACAAATTGTGGAAATGTAATCCACTCAAAGAAATAGAGCCCAAGGAATAAAATGGCAAACAGACGCTGAGAAACTTCATTTACAAACGACCCGGTGGTTGAATCACGGAGGGATCTCAAGTAGTTATTAAGAACCTCAAAATAGAGGATGAAAAGTGTAAGGGGCAGTATCCATAGATAGTAGCTTACAAATAGTGGAGAGCGATCTGAATAGAACTTCACAAGGAGGTCATCAAACAGAAAAAACAGAATTGAAAATAGAGCAAAACCGACAAGCGGTACGGTAATAACCCAAAAAAGAAAACCGTGATTTTTTTCGCTCGCCTCTTTAAAAAAAGGGTAATATCGAAGTACAAGATTTTGAAATCCCAAATGGGCAAACTGTGAAAATATCAGAGATGCAGATATAAGAACGCGTGTGAGACCATACTGTTCGGGATCTAAAATATGTGGATACAGCAGTACCGTAAGGATAAAGCCAAGGCCAATTCCTATGTAGGTGATGATACTGTTAAAGATGCTCTGTCTGACAATTATGCCCAAAAGTCGAATCCGGTTTTACAATTCTACTATAACTGTTTATGTGTCACCTTTTAAAAACCCTTTCAAAACCCAAACTCTGAACTGAAGAATAAATCGGGAGGCTTTCATTTTTCCTCTAATCAGGTACAGAATACTCAAAATGATGCTTGCTCCAAATTTTAATAGTTCGCTCATGAGTTTCCCAATTCTTTCTGTGCTGCCAGATAAGCGATATCTTTCGCTCATACCTATCCCTATGGATTGTTTTTTTAAGTAGTCGTGCTTCAATCGATCCGGACCTATGCGATGATGCAGTTTCAATTCTCCCCAATAGTAAATTTTTTCTCCGCCTTTTCTTACTTTCTCAAAAAATGCCTTCTCCTCGCTCCCAAGAAGCTTCTTCCCTACTCTTCCCAGATTTGTTGGGAATTCCCCATACGTTTCGAACAGATCTTTGTGAATAAGCATATTCCCGCCGCGCGGAAAATTTGATACAGGATATCGCCTGTCACCTTTACCCAGATCGTGAAGCCCAAACATCGGCATCAGCTCTTTTGGAATCCAATCTGGGCTATCACTGTCGAATGAAACAAGTATACGTCCGCCTGCACATTTTACAGCAGGGTATTTTCTCAACTTACCAATAGCGATCTCAACGAAATCATCAAACAGGTGAACATCGTCATCTATGTAGAGAATGATGTCATAGAGCGCCTCTTTTATGGCTCTGTTCCTGGCAAAAGATAACCCCTGATTTTCCTCAGCAACTTCCCGAAAGTTCAGCTCCGGATGTTCTTTCCTGAATTTGTCACAGACTTCTGCTGTGTGATCCGTGCAGTTATTGTTAATCACCAAAATCTCAAAGTGATTCCGGTCAGCAGTCTGCCTGGATAAATCGTGTAGCGTATCTTCCAGATAATTTGCCCTGTTGTAGGTGCAAATTGCAATCGTTATGGATGTGTGGTTATTCATATGTATTTTGTTCGGCAACAAATATAACGAAATGGAAGCAGAAGAAAATTGAGCGAAAAAAATCTATCCAATCCACTGGTTTCGGCAATCATCCCAACTCACAATAGGGCAGAGCTGCTTGAGCGTGCCATTGAATCAGTTCTGGATCAATCCTGGGAGAATATTGAAATCGTTGTTGTAGACGATGCATCTGATGATTCCACTCCGGAACTGCTTGAGCGATTAAAAAAAGAGCACAAAAATATTAAGAGCATCAGAAATAAGAACTCAAGAGGAGCGGCCGTAAGTCGCAACATTGCAATTCAAAACTCCACCGGTGAGTTTGTTGCGGGGCTGGATGATGATGATATTTGGCGACCCAATAGAGTTGAATATCTGTTGGATGAGTTTGAAGATGGATATGCTGCCGTTACATCCAATGATCGTATGGATTTTGGCGAAAAGGAGATCGTCTGGAAAAAAAAGCCTGTCATCACGCTTCAGGATCTTCTCTTCTATAACCAGGTGGGAAATCAGGTTTTAACTAAAAAAGAGTATATCGAAGCAGTTGGCGGCTTTGATGAAAGTCTGCCTTCTGCCCAGGATTATGATTTATGGATTCGATTGGCGCACGATTTCGGACCGATCAAAACCGCACCGCATACACTACAAGTTGTGAATATGAGTGATGACCGGGAAAGCATAACCACTTCCGATAACCAGATTGAGGGATATCTGGCATGTTTCAATAAGCACCAAAGTAAAATGAATGCCGCTCAAAAGAAGTATCAGCACTATCGAATTAAACTGACGCAGGGTGAGGATGTGGGATGGCTTGAGATGTTTCGATCCGTACCATCTCAACTTCTTTTCAAAGAGATTACCAGAAAACTCTTTTTATAAATTGAATCGGGCAGAACTTAATCCGAACGAGTGAACTTTACAGACAGCCAACCCGGCTCCGTAACTTTTGCAGGATCTGAATAGAGCCGGTTTTGCTCAATTGATTCATACAACCCCCGTTCATCCGGTTTATAAACTTTCAAACTTTTCGGCTCAAACTCCGGTTTGAATTCATCCACAATTTGAGGTGTAATCATGTGAGGCTCACAATTGGTGGGCTCGTGATTAATTTCTACCAATAGCAGGAATAGCCCGCCTGATTTAGTTACTCGCTTAATTTCAGAAATGGTTTTTTGAAGATCTGCTACGTGATCCAGGGAGTTAAATGCACAAACGATGTCAAAATGTGCCTCCGGAAAAGGAATCGCTTCCGATGGGGATGAAACGTATTCCATCTCATGATCCTTTGCACCAAGCTTCAAATACTCATCAGCTAAGGGATCCAGCCCAACTCTCTCCTCACTCAGATCGGCCCACTCTAAACTTCCGCGCGGCCCACAACCAATGTCCAACACTCGCTGACTATTATAGTCCTCTACACTTAGATCAAAATGCGTGGTATAGTAGTATTTATAGTGCTCGTTGGATAGCTCACCCTCTTTCTCTTTTCTCTTTTTCCAGTATTTCAGTTCGGCATACTCTTTCCATTTATCCGGAAAAAGTTTCGCCATGAGATTACTAATCGTGCTTTTCAAATCAATTGGTCTGATTTTCTCTTCGATAGTACGTGTATAATCCAAAAATACCCAGCCCAAATAATAGAACCGTACCTGCTGCAGAGAGTTTATTTCCGGTCTTATACCAAACAGGCTCTAATTTCATCTCTAATGTGTGATCACCGGCAGGAATTTCAAAACCTCTAAGCACATAGTTTGTACGAATCTTTTCAATTGGATCACCGCTCAGGGTACTCTTCCAGCCTTTCGGATACCAGATTTCACCGAGCACCAGAAAACCGGGCTCATTAGTACTTATCTGAAGCTCTATTTCATTAGCGTTGTACTTTGTGACAGACACCGACTTCTCACCTGCTGCAGAAATTGGATCTATCTCTTCACTTACAAACGCTATTTCTGTGGGATTAAAATCCTGTGAAATACGGTTTAAAATCATGGGCTGACTCTCAACCGTTTCAATACGATCTACGAACCACGCTTTCGGGAGTACATTTTGATTTTCCAGTACAACCCCATCCTGTCCCTGATAAACCGGTTCAAAACCTGGAATATTAAAGGCACCCTGAGCCGATAAATATCTCACATTCAGCATATTCAATACTCCTGTATTGATTCCAAATGTTCCGGTGAAGATCGCCTCATCAATCAGATCTTGATAGTATGAAAGCTTAGCTCCCGAATAGCCACCCACAGTAGGATAAAAATAGGAAGGGATCGCATTATTGAACGGACTGTCGATCAATGGCAACACCCTGTATTTCCAGCCTTCTTCTGTTGTGACGTTCTGTTTTAGAAATCGATCAATCTCTCTTTCACTTCTTTGAACAACCTGCTCCCGGTCCAGGTCTTGACTTACCAATGACCGTTCATTCATGTAGCGTTGATCTACCCGTAATAAATCGAATGCAAGCAGAACGCAAAACATCATGGCACCGGATGAAGCCGGTAGTTTCTGTATACCTACTGCAAATAAAATTCCCACACCGGCAAAAAATAGAAATGCGAAACGAAGTGTGTCACCTCGCGCAAGTTCTTCACGCTGTGGAATCATCTCATTCTGCAAATACCGGTCTACAGCCTGCGAAACTCTTGGATCATCAACAGGCACTTCGTTCTGTGCGGCAATTTGCTGAGCAATTTGTTCTCTTTCACCGGGCTTTTCGAACGACAAGAACTGAAAACCGATCAGAATTGCAACAATCGCCAATCCTGACGCAATATATAGCGGCTTTTTCCACTGAATTGAATTCTTTTTTTCTTTGATCCGGTCTAAAATCCAATCCATTCCAAAAACCGCAGGTACTGAAAAACAGAATAGAGAAATCATCAACCACATTTCCGGTACTCTGAATTTATCGAACAGCGGAAAATAGGCGAACATGAGATTATTGAGAGCTCCGAAATGTTCACCCAGTGAAAAGAGCAGTGTAACAATTCCGGGTCCAAGAAATACCCACTTCAGCTTATGTGTTGATTTGAGTACTCCTACTATGAAAAATAGAAAAGAGAGAGCTCCAAAATAGTGTGGACCGCTGGTGAACGTTTTGGGACCCCAATAAAGCTCAGAACCACCGTAAGCTCCCGGGATGATGAGCGTCAGAAGTTCTCCCCAGCCCTGCGACCAAGCAAACGCATATTCCCTGGCAAGTCCGTCATCACCGGCAAGCTCTGACCCTCCCCGCATACTATATGTAGAGTACTCCAGCGTACTCCAATACTGTTGAATAGTTACTAAAACCGCTATTATAGCGGCTGCAACCAGCCAGCCTGTTTGAATGGTAAACGGTTTAATCTCACCCTCACGAATCGCTTTTGCCAGATCGTACAAAAAGAGTGTTCCCAGCGGAAAGAGGAAGAAATAGGTAACCTGTGGATGATAGGCGCGAAGGTGAAGAGTCAGTGCCCATGCAAACAGAAAGAGCGCCAGCCAAAAATTCCATTTTGATCTCGTTATCATCAAATAACTGCTGTATAACCACGGTATATAGATATATGCGATAAATTTCGCATTGTGCCCTGCACCAATTATGATTGGAATGTAGGTTGTAAAACCGATAATAATCGCACCAAAAACTGCAGACAGTGGTTTGGCCCCCAAAAGTATAAACATCAGGTAAGCTCCGCCCAGCAAAATCCACATCTCTGCTGCCGGATAGATAAACTGAAGAAACCTCAACAGTGTATTATCGAGATTACTTATTTGAGGAGGGTGAGAAATAGTTGTTGCGGGCATTCCGGAGAACATATTGGTTGCCCAGTGAGCCGATTCTTCATACTGCTCCTGATGCTGAATCAAAGACTCAGCGCCGGCTCTCCACTGAATCACATCGTGCCCCATATATTGCTGGCCGCCTAATACTGAAGCATAAAAAAGGATAGTTGGCAGAATAAATAGAAATGCTATGCAGAAAACATGTTTTTTCCGGTCGGAAAGTGACTCCCAAAAATCAGGTTTCTGAACCTTTTTTTCTTTGCCTTTACTCTTTTTGGAAGCCATTTATGAAATTTGATTTAATTTATAAAGTGATCCTTTCCGGCAGCACTGATTATTCAATCACTCGTGGAACTCTGAAATAGTCTGAATCGGCATCAGGTGCATTTTTCAAAGCCTCATCATGGCTTAACGGTTTTTTCGCCTCATCTTTTCTAAACTTTGTGGAGATCACTTCAGTAACATGTTCAAGCGGCTCAACATCAGATGTGTCCAGCTCATTAAGAGTCTCAATGTAGCCCAGAATATTGTTCATATCCTTTTGAAGGCTTTCTGCTTCCTTATCATCTAATTGAAGCCGGGCAAGATTGGCCACGTAGTAAACATCATCTTTCGTTACTGACATAAACTGTTCTTTTTTAATACGGGTAAATAGATTTTTTCGGTGAATAAAGGTAAGAAATCCTGATCAAAAGCTTAAGCCCGCTAAAGTATTTCTACTACAATTAAAAAATACTTTAAAACTTAGTTTGCTGGTCAACTCTTTAGCGTAAAGTTTTGCTACTTAAAAAAGTAAATTAGAGAAATATTCATCATCCTAAAGAAAATCGGTGAGACATACCTGTCCTCTTAAGCCTCGCTGCAGGCGGGCCTCTAAGTTTTTTATCACGTGTTTGCTTTTGCTCGGAGCCCCTTCTTCGGGGAGACTTTTCCTTTTGTCACAAAAAAGTGGCTTAAATCAAATTCAGCGGTTAAGCATTTTGAGCTTTATTATTTCCCTGCTTTTTGTTTGCTTAAAAGAAATACGACCAAAAATCACACTCTATGCTAATCGGTATTTGTTCAGATACTCACGATCACGTTGAAAACATAAAAAAAGCTGTTCAAAAGTTTAAGGAACTCAACGTCAGTAAAGTTATCCACGCGGGTGACTATTGCAGCCCTTTTACAATACCTCTTTTCGAAGGACTGCTTCTCCACGGGATTTTTGGAAATAATGACGGAGATAAATTTCTGCTGATGAAGAAGTTTGATGAGATTGGTGCAACTCTCCACGGTGATTTTTTCTCATTTGAGGAAGAAAAGTTACAAATTGCAGTCTACCACGGTACCTATCCCGAAATAACAGAAAGCCTTGAAAAATGCGGGAAATATGATGTAGTCATATCAGGCCATACCCATCAGGCAAAAGTTGGCTCGGCCGGAGATACAATAACAATCAACCCGGGAAGCGTAAACGGTTTTGATCAAGATCCATTGATTGCCCTGTTTGACACAGATACCAAACAGGTAAAATTTATAGAACTAAACGACTAAAAATAGAAAAGGCCGCGTGAAGATCACACGGCCTTTAGGGAAATAGTTATTTACAAAAGAGAATTAATCCCTTAACAGCTTGCAGATTGCCTCTGTATAGCTCTCAGTATTTCCTTCTCCACCTATATCCAGAGTACACTCTTTTTTATGATCATGCAGTACAGTATATATCGCTGAACGAATCTTCTCAGCGAGCCTATCCTCCTCTAAATACTCCAGCATCATCAGTGCAGAGAATAGAAGTGCAGTTGGGTTAGCTAGTCCCTTGCCGGCAATATCCGGTGCTGAGCCATGAACTGCCTCAAACATTGCAGCGTCATCACCAATATTGGCAGCTCCGGTTACACCCAGTCCGCCAACCAATCCGGAAGCAAGATCTGAAAGAATATCACCAAACAGGTTTGTAGTTACAATTACGTCAAACTGTTGCGGACGCATAACCATCTGCATTGCCATGTTATCTACAATCAGATCTTCAAACTCAATCTCCGGATAATTTTTAGCGATCTCTTTTCCAATTTCCAGGAAGAGCCCTGTAGTTAGTTTGAGAATATTTGCTTTGTGAACAAGAGTAACCTTTTTACGGCCTCTTTTCTTGGCATATTCAAATGCTGCTGTAATAATTTTTTCACTTGCCTCGCGGGTTACAACTGCAATGCTTTCCGCATGTGTCTCTTCTTTATCTACCCAGTGTTCTTTTCCAATGTATAATCCCTGTGTATTCTCTCTGAAAAGAACCAAATCAACCTCGCGAAATGGACTGTCAATATTTGGAAGCGATCGTGCCGGACGAATGTTGCTGTACAAATTAAATTGCTGTCGCAGTGCCACATTGATCGACCTAAAACCTGCACCAACCGGTGTGGTTAGCGGACCTTTAAGCGCTATACGATGCTCCTTAATTGCATCAATTGTTTCCTCCGGCAAAGGAGTGCCCAATTCATCATTTGCGCCCTCTCCAGCTTTACACTCAATCCAATTAATTTCAGCACCGGCTGTCTCTAAAATTTTTGTTACCGATTGTGTAATCTCTTTTCCAATCCCGTCTCCCGGAATCAATACAATATTATGCATAAGTTAGTCAGTTGTGGTGATCAATTTTATTTGGGTGGAAGATATGGATTTTCAGACTCAGTTTAGAATGAAATCCCCGTTAACTCACTCGTGCGTAGGGTTTGAGTCGATAATCATCAAATTTCCCTTCACGCGCCTTTAATGCACCCGTCATTGCGATCATAGCTGCATTATCTGTACAGTATTGAAGCGCAGGAATCATCAAATTGAGATTTTGAGAAGCTGCAAAGCCCAAGACTTTTTCACGCAACATTGAATTGGCAGAAACTCCGCCTGCGAGCATCACGTTTTGAACTCCTTTTTTCTTTACAGCACGTTTTAGTTTCGCAATCAACACATCCGTAATAGCTGCTGAAACACTGGCACAGATATCATTCAAATGTTTCTGTACAAACTCTTCTCCCTTCTCCTGAGTGTAATAAAGCACACTCGTTTTCAGCCCTGAAAAACTAAAATCCAAGCCTTTTTTAATCATCGATCGTGGAAAATCGTGAAATTGTGGATCCCCCTCTTTTGAATACTTATCAACAACAGGACCTGCAGGATATGGCAGACCAAGCAATTTGCCTATTTTATCGAAAGCTTCCCCTGCAGCGTCATCTCGAGTATCTCCCAGCAATTCGTGGTTGAAAGCTTTATCAACATAAACCAATCGTGTATGTCCCCCGGATACGATTAATCCAACAAATGGGTAAACTTCTTCATGGTCAATGAAATTAGCATATAGGTGTGCATCGATGTGATTGATACCAATCAGAGGTTTCTTATAAGTGAGTGCCAATCCTTTCGCAAAACTTAACCCGACCAATAAAGATCCCATCAAACCGGGCCCTTGAGCCACGGCGATCGTATCAATCTGATCCATCGTTACACCGGCCTCGTCCAGTGCCTGTTGAACAGTGTTCCAAATGGTTTTATGGTGTGCACGTGATGCCAATTCCGGAACAACCCCACCAAACTGCTCATGAATGGATTGAGAAGCGATAATATTTGAACGTATTTCTCCATCCGACCAGACAGCCGCCGCCGTTTCATCACATGAGGATTCAATTCCTAAAACATTCATCATAAACCTCTATTTTATCAGGAAATTTGAAGCATCCGCTCGATAGGCAACAGCGCTTTCTCTGCCAGTTCGGCCGGTACGTTTACTTCATACTGATCATATTTCAGAGCATCCCGAAGATTTTCAAGATTGATCATCTTCATGTAATTACAAACCGATTCCTCATTCGCAGCATAGAACTCTTTCCCGGGATTCTCCTTCTCCATTCTATATAAAATACCTGTTTCAGTAGCCACAACGAATTTCTCTGCGTCCGATTCGCTAGCCTGTTTCAGCATATCGCTGGTAGAGTAGACATGGCCATCTTTACAATCGAAGTACATCGCCGATTTCATCATGCAAGATGTTGAGCATCCACACTCAGGGTGGATCAACAATTCGGCATCGGGATGTTCTTTCTGTTTTTCTGCAAGATTCAGCTCACCAATTTCTTCGTGCACATGACAACCACCCTGCCATATGTTTAGCTCACGCCCTGTAACCATCTCCACGTATGCGCCCAAAAATCTGTCCGGCAAAAAGAGAATCTCTTTATCCTCAGGGATTGAGTTTACGATTCCCACCGCGTTTGAAGAAGTACAACAATAGTCCGTTTCGGCTTTTACCTCCGCTGTCGTATTCACGTACGACACTACAATGGCATCAGGATGTTCAGCTTTCCAAGCCCGCAATTGATCCGCTGTAATACTGTCGGCCAGCGAGCAGCCCGCTTCAAGATCGGGGATCAAAACTGTTTTTTGAGGTGAAATGATTGAGGCGGTCTCAGCCATAAAATGTACACCGCAAAATACAATTACATCGGCATCGGTTTTCGCGGCTTGTTTCGACAAACCGAGTGAATCTCCTACATAATCAGCAATATCCTGTATCTCCGGAATCTGATAATTATGCGCCAGAATAACGGCATTTTTTTCTTTTCGAAGCTGGTTAATTTCTTTGATCAGTTCGCTTGTGTTGGTAATCGTTTTTTGCATAACTACTTTTGGATTTCTCCGGGGTCATTTTTTAACGAAACCGGCGAATCAATTTATGATTTAACGTTTCTGTTCTAAAATCTCAGTTATTTGCTGGCTGATATCGAACGCTTGAACCGAGTGAGTTAGTGTTCCCGCCGATATAAAATCGACTCCTGTATCAGCAACATCGCGCAACCTATCGGCCGACATATTTCCGGATGCCTCTGTTTCTGCCCGCTTGTCAATTCTATTCACAGCTTCCCGAATGGTCTCATTGTCCATGTTATCGAGCATAATTCGATCAGCGCCGGCTTTCAGTGCCTCTTCCACCTCATCCAGATTTGTGGTTTCCACTTCTACCTGTATATCCGGATATTGATTTCGAATTTTTGCAACCGCATTTTCGATGCTTCCTGCCAGCCGAATGTGATTTTCTTTCACCAGGGCCATATCGTAAAGACCGGATCGGTGATTACTGCCTCCTCCCATTTTGACGGCCATTTTATCGATCTGCCTAAGACCAGGTACCGTTTTTCGGGTATCAAGTATTGATGTTGAATATCCGCCCAGAATCTCTTTCATCTGAGCCGTTTTTGTTGCAATACCCGACATCCTTTGTGCAAAGTTCAATGCCACTCTTTCCGCTGAAAGGATGGCCCGGCCTTTTCCCTCAAACTCAACCAAAACCCTGCCGTTTTCAACAGTGTCTCCATCCTTACATGTTGGCTTCCAGGTTAATTCGCCATCCAGCCGGCGAAATACTGCTTCGGCTATATCAAGTCCAGCAACCACACCAGACTGTTTAGCCATCCAGACAGCTTTAGCCGTCTGCTGTTCACCGACGATTGAGTTTGTAGTCACATCACCCGTTCCAATATCCTCTTCAAGAGCTCGGGTTATCAGATCGGTGAGCCAAGCCTGCTGTTTCGGCTTTTCTCTGTTCATGAAGCTGCCTGTTTTTTAAAAAATTGAGATTTATGATGACAAATAGGTGTTATTTCAGAATTACTCGGTTCCGGATAGTCGGTTCTGGAGTGAACACCACGACTCTCTTTACGTTCCAGTCCCGAGTGCAGGATCATCTCCGCTATTTTTACCATCTCCCTCATTCGTAACAGATAGTATTCATTCTCAAGATTGTAAAGCGGCGATTTCAGTTCACTCTCGATAACCGTCAACGCCTTGTTCAAGCCTATGCAATTCCGTTCAATACCTGCGTACCTGTTCAAGAGCGAGGTAACTACTCTTTTTTGAATCAAAAATGGTTCGGCATGTTCGTGGTTTATTTTAAATCGTTTTACCGGAGTATCAATCAGGGGTGCTTTTATCCTGTTCTTGCGGGCGTGTTCAACTGATCTTTTGCTAAACACAAGACATTCCAATAACGAATTACTGGCTAGTCGGTTCGCACCGTGAACACCGGTAGCGGCCACTTCACCACAAGCATACAACCCATTTACAGCAGTTTTACCATCCATATCTGTTTCAACTCCTCCAATTGAGTAATGTGCCGCCGGTGCAATGGGAATGCCCTGTTTTGAAATATCAATTCCATATGATTCAATACGCTTAACCAGTCCGGGAAAACGTGCCTTTAGATTTTCAGGATTGAGATGTGTCAGATCCAGATAGACATAGTTCTCTTTCTGTTGTTCGATCTGTTTCACGATTTCCGACGACACGAGATCTCTCGGTGAGAGGTCACCCTTTGGATATTTCTCCATAAACCTTTCCCCGGAAGTATTTAAGAGTCTCGCGCCTTCTCCTCTCAGCGCTTCACTAATCAGAAATACTTCACCTGAATGGTCATAAAACGCGGTTGGATGGAACTGTACAAATTCAAGATCTTTTAAAATGGCACCGTGGTTCCAGGCAAGCCAGAGACCGTCACCTGTTGAGGTGTGAGGATTAGTGCTTCGCGTAAACAGCGCCGAATATCCACCTGTGGCCAAAATTGTGGATCCGCTAATAATCTTTAAACGTTCTTTTGCTTTATAGAGGTATGCGTACGCCCCCATGCATCGACCATCCGATGAGATCAGATCATACACAAACGCGTGCTCAATAATCGAAATATTCGCTGATTTCCTGATTTTTTTAATCAGAAATTCCACCATTGCTTTACCTGTCGCGGCTCCGTTCGCATGTAGTATCCTTCGTTCTGAATGGCCACCTTCCATTCCGAGATTCAGAACCTCTCCATCCCGGTCGAAAGGCATTCCCATTTCAATCAGATCTTTAATTCGGTCTGAGCCTTCCCTAACCAATAGCTCAACCGCATTGCGATTACAATATCCTCGACCGGCTTCCAGTGTATCTTTAACGTGGCATTCAAAAGAATCGGGTTCTTCCAAAACAGCCGCCACACCTCCCTGAGCCCAATAACTGCTGCTGGCTTCCAGATTTGTTTTTGTCACTAAAACCACATCGCCGTAGTGCGACGCTTCAAGTGCAGCATTCAATCCCGCAAGTCCACTCCCGACAATTAAAAAATCTGTCTTTTTAACCACCAAACTCTATCTGTATGACATTTAATTTAGGCGCTTAATATAAGAGTTATTTCGCAGATTGACGGCATTAATACCACAACATTTAAGAGGAACAATTGCGTTGAATGAAACTCAGATCGGGCAACTATTTTGGTCTATACGAAAAGCATAATATGTAGTATTTCTTAGAAACTACTGTATACTCGATGAGGCCCATTTACAAAATTACATCTACTCAATCACCGATTTAAAACGGTTGAAATAACAAACTATACCTTATAAAAAAGAAGCCCTTCATCCGATTGGAGAAGGGCTTCTGATATTAGACTTTAAATTGAGTCTGATTTACTTCTTGTCATCCTCATCTTCATCCACAACTTCGAAGTCTGCATCTACAGCGTCGTCACCTTCTGCTGATTCCTCAGCTCCGGCTGCGCCGTCCTGTGCAGCTCCTTCGGCTTGTTGCTCAGCTTCGGCAGCTTGATAGATCTCCTGCGAGGCCGCAGCCCAAACCTGGTTCAGTTCTTCGATAGCAGGTTCGATTTCATCCACTTTCTCTTCTTTGTGGAGTTCTTCAAGCTTGGTAAGAGCATCTTCGATCTTCGTTTTGTTCTCATCCGAGATCTTGTCTTTATGCTCATCCAGCTGTTTGCGGGTTGAGAAGATCAGAGAGTCTGCTTTGTTGAGCGTTTCAATGCGCTCACGGATTTTCTTATCCTCATCCGCGTGCTCTTCTGCAGCAGTTTTCATTTTCTCGATCTCATCTTCACTCAATCCTGAGGATGACTCGATTCGAATACTTTGCTCTTTTCCTGTGCCTTTATCTTTCGCACTAACATTCAGCACACCGTTGGCATCCAGATCGAAAGTGACCTCAATTTGAGGTACTCCGCGCGGTGCCGGTGGAATTCCATCCAGGTGGAATCGGCCGAGTGTTCGGTTGTCCTGTGCTTTAGCACGTTCACCCTGCAAGATGTGAATCTCTACACTGCTTTGATTATCTGCAGCCGTTGAGAATGTCTCTTTCTTACTGGTAGGGATTGTTGTATTCGATTCAATCAATTTGGTCATCACGCCACCAAGAGTTTCAATACCCAAGGTGAGAGGTGTAACATCAAGAAGTACAACATCGTCTACATCTCCGGTGAGAACTCCACCTTGAATTGCAGCACCTACAGCTACTACTTCATCCGGGTTAACACCTTTACTCGGATCTTTTCCGAAAAACTCTTTTACAACTTCCTGAATTTTCGGAATACGTGTTGAACCACCAACCAGAATAACCTGATCAATTTCATCCTTGCTGATTCCGGCATCTTTCAGCGCTTTTTCGCAAGGCTTAATCGTTCTCTTAACAAGGTCATCAACTAACTGCTCAAACTTGGAGCGTGTTACGTCAATATTCAAGTGTTTTGGTCCTGAATCCGTTGCAGTAATGAACGGCAGATTTACATTGGTTTTTTGAGAACTTGAAAGCTCAATTTTAGCTTTTTCAGCAGCATCTTTGAGTCGCTGCATCGCCATTGGATCTTTTCTCAGATCAATGCCTTCGTCTTTCTTAAACTCATCAGCAAGAAAGTTGATTACCCGCTGATCAAAGTCGTCACCCCCAAGGTGAGTATCACCACTGGTTGACTTCACTTCAAACACACCGTCACCAAGGTCCAGAACAGATACGTCGAATGTACCTCCGCCCAGGTCATATACGATAATGGTCTGATCATCATCCTTTTTGTCCAGACCGTACGCAAGAGACGCGGCAGTCGGCTCATTAATAATACGTTTTACATCAAGCCCGGCAATTTTCCCTGCTTCCTGAGTCGCTTTACGCTGTGCATCATTAAAATATGCAGGAACGGTAACTACCGCTTCTTTTACCTCTTCGCCAAGATACTCCTCTGCAGTCTGCTTCATCTTTTGAAGCACCATCGCAGATATTTCCTGTGGCGCATATTTTCGGTCTTCAATTTCAACCCTGGCTGTTCCATCATCGCCTTTAACCACTTTGTAGGATACCTGGCCAATTTCGTCTTTTACTTCACCGAACATACGCCCCATAAAGCGTTTGATAGAGGAAACAGTCTTTTCAGGATTTGTAATCGCCTGGCGTTTGGCAGGCGCACCCACTAAGCGCTCTCCATCTTTAGAAAAAGCAACTACAGATGGTGTTGTTCTTCCACCCTCTGAGTTTTGTATTACAACAGGCTCACCGCCTTCCATTACGGAAACGCAGGAGTTTGTTGTACCTAAATCAATACCTATAATCTTACCCATAATACTATCCTTATTTTAATTTTTAATCTTATAAACTGTTTATTTGATTGGAATAGACTGGCTGTCGCCATCCTCTTCCGAAACTTTTTTTGTAACTGAAACTTTTAGCACCCCATCATTAAATACAGCATTGATTGATGATGTGTCGGAATATTCCGGCAAGGCAAAAGCTCTTGAAAACGAACCCTGTTTTCGCTCACTTTTCACCAATTTTTCATCGTCTTCGAGGTAGAGTTCTCTATCACCGCTAATGGTTAATACTCCATTTTTCAGGGTGATGGAAACCTGCTCTTTCACCATTCCTGGCAAATCCATGATAATTGAATACTTTTGATCACTTTCTGCCACATCACAACGAGGATGAAAGCTTACCGATCCTTGCGCGGGTACAGCTCGTTCAACCAATTGCTGAATGTCTCTGCCGAGTTTTGATAATTGTTTTTCCAAGTCTATGCTAAAGTTGCTCATAATAGTTTTCGATTTTACTCCTATATGAGCAACCTCAATGCCAACCTCAGTTCATCTGGTTGATCACTGACGTATTGACATAGAGATATGCTTAATTATTTGCCGTTGCCAAATTGACAACTAAGATTGGGTAAGCTCGTGCAAATGTGTCCAGAATTGAGGGTAAGATATTGAAGTACACTCAGCACCTTCAATTTCACAGATGCCTGATGAACGGGTAGATAAAATAGCCGCAGCCATAGCCATTCTGTGGTCGTGATAAGAGTTGAAACGAGACGGACGAGGAGTGAATTCCGGATCACCGTAAATGACCATTCCATCTTCCTGAAGCTCAATTTCTGCGCCTGCGGAACTTAAAATCTCGGCCATCGCTGATAACCGATCTGTTTCTTTATGCCTGAGCTCTTCAGCGCCGGAAATCACTGACTTTCCATCAGCAAAACACATAGCAACCATCAACACCGGAAGTTCATCAATACAGTTAGGAATCAATTTCGGGTCCAATTCAATCGGGCTCAGTTGTGCCGGTTTGATACGAATATCGGCCACCGGCTCTTTTCCGGCAAATGCACTGTTTGATTGAGAAAATATAGCGCCCATCTCTTCCAAAATATAGTACGCGCCCGTACGAGAAGGATTGATACCAACTTGTTTTAGTTCAAGCTCTGCTTCCGGATGAATAGATCCGGCTACAAGCCAAAATGCTGCGGCAGAGAAGTCACCCGGAATCTGATAACTTTGCGCCGGTAAAATATCGCTCCTGCTGCTTCGTATAATTTTTCCTGTTCCATACGGTTCTGATTTTAAATCCAGCAGCCTCTCTGTATGATCCCGGCTGGGAACAGTTTCTACAACTTCGGTGGGCTCTTCACCAAACAGCCCCGCTAACAGTATACACGATTTTAGCTGAGCACTGGCAATTGGAAGCGGATACCTCATCGCTTTAACACCTGTATGCGGTCCAACTTTCAAAGGTGCAAACTTCTGTTCGCGTCCTTCAATATTACAATCCATTTGCCGCAGGGGGTCAATAATGCGCTTCATAGTCCGTGCAGAAAGGGATTCATCTCCTATCAATTCACACTCTAGTCCGGCTCCGGCCAATATTCCCGAAAGTAAACGCATTGTAGTACCGGAATTTCCACAATCTAAGGGGGCGTCGGGCTGTTTTAAGCCATCACGTCCTACTCCAACTATTTCAACAAGCTGATTTTCTGTTTGAACAGGAACGCCCAGTTGTCTTAAGCAGGAAAGAGTACTTTGTGGGTCAGCAGCTGCAGAGTAGTTTTCAATGACACTCTTTTCATTGCTTATAGCGGCAAATAGAGCCGACCTGTGAGAAATAGACTTATCAGGTGGCATGACTAATGTACCTGCCAATTTTCCGGCAGGTTCAGTTTTTTGAATCATAACTTAATTTCTGTTTAGAAGAGCTTGAGCTTTTTCTGCTCCTGAAGTTCCGGGATACCTATCAATAATCGATTCCAGTAGTGATATGGCGTCTCCCCTCCGTCCTTCACGAATATGAATTTCTGCAATTTTATACTGCGCCTCAGCCACCCAGATGTCGTACGCCTCAAAAAGAACCTGCACGCGTGAAAATGCTTCACGGGCTGATTCCCTGTCTCCTTCATCCAGGTAGGTTTGACCAAGTAAATACTGCGCTTCAGCACCAACATCAGTTGTGTTATTTTCTGCAACAAGGCTGAAGAATCTTTTGGCCTCATCAACCCGGTCGTCTCTCAGCAACACTTTCCCCAACCCAACCCGGGCCGCATCGCTGTTTTCGTTGATAGAGAGAACCTGTTCAAAATTTTGCCGTGCCTGATTTACATTGCCCATGGCCAGATGTGCATTACCCATCCCCAATAATCCTTCTTGCCGGTATCTGGCGTCTGCTTCGATGAGTTGCTCATGCCTGCTCAGTGCTTCACGGTAGTTCCCCTCTTCGTATTGAAGACGGCCAAGTTCGGCCAGTGCAGCGGCAACCCGATCCGATTCGGGATAGTCGTTAATCAGCGTCTGGAGTGCTTCAATTGCAGATTCATTTTCGTCAATTCGCACGTAAGCATCAGCCATATTTATATAGGCATCGGGAGCCAGTTGCCGATTATTCGTTATTCTCAGATACTGCCTGAATTCGCTTACAGCCGCTTGATAATCTCCGGACTGCATCATGTTTTCCGCCTGTCTGAACCTTAGCCGGTCTGCTGTAGTTGAAGTTGGATTATCAGATAAAAAGTCTTCAAGAATTTCTGTTGATGTATCCCCCTCACCGGCAGAAAGCTGAGCAAACTGTATTCCATTGATCGCCTCTATGATATAATTACTTCGTGGATAATCTTCCAGAACCTGCTTGTAGGCCTCAATCGCCTGATCGTAATTACCGGCGTTGTAGTATGAGTCCCCAATATTGTATTGAGCCCGGGCAGCCCACTCCGTACCTGGATAGCGATTAATAACGGTTTGAAATTCTTCAATTGCCTGATCGTAATTACCTGTATTCAGATAAATATATGCCACATTATACTGAGCTTGTTCACGCAGTGTAGAATATGGGTAAATCCTTAAAACTCGCCTAAACTGTGAAACAGCTTCAAAGTTTTGATTCATCCGATAATAGCTGTTCGCCACCTGGAACATCGCATAATCACCGCCCGGCTCTGCTCCGATCGCCATATTGTAATACCTGAGCGCATCTCGATACTCTCCCTGAGCATAATAAGCATCTCCAATCCTCAATTGCGTATCCGTATCGTAGGGAAAAAGGGCAATTGAAGGCGGATCGTAGTTTTCAAGAAAGTCTGTTAGTGGTTCCGTTGCATTTTCAAAATCTCCCATCATAAAATAGGACCAACCCAAGCCATACTTTGCTGCTCCTACAAGCTCGTGATTTGGATAATTTTCAATAAATCTTGCGTATTGATTTGCCGCAGGACCATAATTCCTTGTTTGATAATGTGCATCGGCACTCCAGAAAAGGGCCTCGCGCCCAAGTGGTGTATCCGGAGCATTATTGTAGACTCGTTCAAATTCAGATTGAGACTGCTGGTAGGCCTGATTGCTATACTGTACCCATGCTCGCTGGAAACGTGCCTGACGCTTCAAATCCGGATCGAGATCCGTCAGTTCCTCAGCAATATCGAACGTTTCCAGTGCGCGTGTATACTCACCATTGGCAAAGTAAACCTCACCTAAAAAAGTGATAACATCTCCGGGGTTATCCAATTGATCTGCCCTCTGCGCAAGTGGGCGCAAAGCTTCAATGGCTTCCCCGTAAAACCCTACTTCAAATGCCATTACAGCCCATTCAAAATAGGCTTGTTCGGTAAACGGTCCCGACTGAAAACGGTCACCAAATTCACGAAACGTAGTTATAGCCTGATCAGAACGACCCGCCATTTTTTCATTGGCCCCTTTATAGTAGAGTGCTTTTCGAGCCAGTTCGTCATCACCGACCGCCGCTTCTCCAAATGAACGGGCAGCCCAATGGTAAATATCCTGTTTATGATAAACCCAGCCTAGTCCGTAATGTGCAATTCGTAAATCATCACCCTCATCGGCAGCGTTTAAATACTGTCTGTAAAATCGTGTAGCATCTCGATACTGTTGGAGCGCATTATAGCTCTCTGCAATTAAATAGACAGCTTTTTGTCGATTTTCATGATCCAGATGCGGCAACGCATTCTCAAATGCACGTATAGCCTCTTCAAAATTTCTCTGCTGATAATAGGATTCTCCTAGAGCGGTTCCTATTCTTCTGGTCATCGGGTCAAACGGGTGTCTTTCCCTTAGCAGCTCAAATGCTTCAGCCGATTCATTAAACTTCTCCTCTTCCAAAAACAGCCTTCCCCTGGCGTAAAGTGCCTTGGGCGACCAATCACTTCTTCGGTGATTATCAGAAAGAGTTAAAAAGTAATTTCTAGCTGAGTCGTAGTCGCCATATTGTGCAGAGGTTTCCCCGAGCATGTAATATAGTTCAGCCCTCTCTCTGTTAGATTGGGGATAATTTAGAGCTTCATCCAGCCTTTGAATAGCATTTCCCAGATCTCCTTTCTCGCTATATAAATTACCCAGTTCTTTTAGTAAAACGGCTGACCGATTACTGGTTGGATGAGATTGCACAAAACGATCGACATGGCGCCCTACACCGGTAGAATCAATTTTAATAAGTGCACGGGAATGGAGAAATTCTGCTGTTTCCCGGGTTACGGAACTCTCCGCATGGGTCATTGCCGCTTCAAACAGTGGAATTGAGGACTCAAAAAGTCCTTTATCAAACAGATTAATAGCTTCCTGAAACTCTTTTTGATAGGACTCTTGATGCTGTTGAGCAATCAAAAGGGTTGGTACAAAAAGTAAACAGGCTGTTAGAAGGTTAAAGAAAAACGTTCGACTCATGTAGTTTTCAGAATAATAGATTCTTTGAAAGGGGTGAAATATACCAATCAGTAAAGCATCAAATCATCTTAATATGATGATTTTACAAACTATATATCCAGATAGCGCAACAACTCATCCGCACGTGATGAAATATCCGTCTGAAGTAGATCATAACGATTTTCAGTAGTGGTATGGTAGCCATGTCTCTGTAACGAAGAAACGACTGCAGATGTATCAATATGGCTGATTTTTATTGAGATACGGAACTTCATCCCATCATCGATAGGCTGATCGACGGTTAGCCCGAGGATCTTTGCTCCTTCTGTCTCGATCAGATGAACCAACTCTGAAATTGTAAAATCTTCTTTTGAAACTTCTACTGTTATCACCGATCCGGTGGTTGTAATGTTCAGCATCCTGGAAAATGCTTCTAGAACATTCTTTTTCTCAACAATTCCCAGATAAACCCCTTCTTCATCAACAACAGGAAGTAATCTAACTTCATACTCCAGCATTTTCCGGGCAACTTCAAACAGATGCTGAGTTGAAAAAACATAGATTGAAGTATTCAACTCTACTGAACTAACCTCTAAGGAATCATCCGGTTTATCTGCAATCTCTTCAAACGAAATCATTCCAGCCAATTTCCCTGTTGATGGTTCACGAACAGGTATACGGGTAGTTTGCCAGGCATCCATCTTGGCCAGAGCCGCAGATATTTTATCCTGTGGTTCGAGTGGGGTAAATTCGGTATTTAAAAGTTCTTTAGCTATCACGTTATTGTGTGTTAACCGATGGTTGAATTTCAGCCAGAATGCTTTCAAAACGATCGCGTTCAGCTTTTGATACACTTCCTTCTACTGTAACGTGATTTCCTTCAAAATGTTCGCGGTCAATTACAGCAACTTCATGAAGATACGCAACGGCTTTATAATGCGACATTGGCACGTCGTATGCAAATTCCACATAATCCTCCTCAATCAGCATTGTCAACCGTTCTTTCAGTTTCCCTAAGCCAATTCCGCGGGCAGCAGAAACAAACACCGCTCCGGGATACTCTTTTTTAAGATCAATAAGCTTATTTGGTTCAAGCCTATCAATCTTATTGAGTACCAGAATCATCTTTTTTCCTTCAATTTCAAGCTCTTCTAAAGTGTCGTTAACTACATCAATATAATCTTCCAGAAGTTTGCTGGAAGCATCTACAACGTGCATCAATATATCTGCATCGCGAACCTCATCTAAAGTTGATTTAAAACTTTCTATGAGATTATGAGGAAGCTTTCTTATAAATCCGACCGTATCAGAAAGCAATATTTCATGATCTTCCAGTTCAAGACGTCTGACAGTAGAGTCCAGTGTTGCAAAAAGTCTGTCTTCCGCCAGTACATTGGTATCTGTAAGAGCATTCATAAGTGTAGACTTGCCCGCATTTGTATACCCGACCAGCGAGACCCTGTCTATTCCTTCTCTGTTTTTCCGCTGTGTAGTTCGTTGGCGATCTAACTTTTCAAGTTTTTCTTTGAGTGTGGAGATCCGTTTACCAATTAAACGACGATCTGTTTCGATCTGGGTCTCACCCGGTCCTTTAGTGCCAATACCTCCTTTCTGGCGGGATAAGTGAGTCCAAAAACGGGTTAATCTGGGAAGTAGATATTGAAGCTGAGCAAGCTCTACCTGCGTTTTTGCTGCAGCTGTTTTTGCACGAGAAGCAAAAATATCGAGAATAAGTCCGCTCCGGTCCAACACCTTATTATCTACAGTCTTTTCAATATTCCGGATTTGAGTCGGACTCAGGTCATCATCAAAAATGAGTACATCTGCGTTTTTTTCAGAAACAAGAGACTTGAGTTCACGTAGCTTTCCGGTACCAACAAATGTAGTTGGATCGGGATGAGGACGATTCTGCAGTACTTTTTCAACAGTCTCGGCGCCCGCCGTATCAGCTAATAGCTCAAGTTCTTCGAGGTACTCTTCAGCCAGCCATCTTGGAGTATCTGCTCCATAAATACCTACTAAAACTGCCCTCTCTTTACTGAGCGATGGTTTGCGTATATCTTCTAACAAATTAACCTGTGTGTTTTAAATAATTCAATCGAATGCTTTGATATCGAACGAAGTACCCGGAACCGGCGACATCGCTTTCCCAATCTTTAATGAGACGAGCTTATCAAATTTTGAGCATTTATCATCAGGAACAAGTAACTCAAGACGAATAAGCCTCTTATTTCGAGTTTCCAAGCGTCCATTTTCCTCATATATAAAAATATATTCCGATCCTCTTTCCGTTGGCTTTTCAACGTAGTCGCGAATTTGATGCCACGCAATCGTTTGCGAAGGGTCGTTTACATTTTTAACAATTCCATGATCTGTAACGTAAACTTTTGTTGAGAAATAACTGGCCAGAAACCAGCTTAACCCCATCCAGCTGTAACTTCCCAAGATTATATTGTACTGCCCCATTCCCATACTCCAAACATAACTTCCAACCACTAAACTAAATGAAAGGAAAAGTGTAGAGAAAAGAGGATATCCAAAAAGTTTACCGCATTTCCAGCTTAATCTGATATTTCTCAACCTCCAGGCATTCGCTATGGAGTATGCTGCCAATAACGTTGCCCCAATAGTAAACAGGGCTAACAGTAGTACAAACAAACTATATGTATCGGTGGTGATATTCATCAAATTCTATATAATTTCAACTTTGTAAAATCGGGCAATTATTGACTCTGCAATCAATAATATAATGGCCGAAATGATAAACCAAAACCAAATTTCTTTTCCAAAGGAAGCTGACTCCAATTCTGAATAAAAAGTTTCTCTGTTTTCATCAGCCCGAACTACTACCAGGTTTCCAAAAACCGGCTCCATCATACTTTCAACTTCTGAACTTGGTAACGAATTTAAAACTGATTCCATTGCATTCTGGTTTACAGAAAAATGGTGTTCCCAACTGTCTGATACAATTTTACCAAATCCCGGCCCCCACTCTTTCCCGTCGTAAGAAACAACGGTACCTTCAAACCTCTGAGTTATTTCAGGGACAAATGTTTCACCTGCTTTTTCTATCTCAGCATATTCAAAGGATCGTCCTGTTACAGTTTCGAACTCTTCGCCAAGTATGTGATTATTCATTTTTGCTCCTTCTCCTCTGGCAAGGTATTCTACAGTTCTGAAAAAGAATGGGGCAAAAAACGGTTTTATGGGAAAGTTAGACCAGCCTGGATCACTCCCAATAGCAGAGTAGATCATTTTCCCATTTCCGATATTCTGTTCCTGGAGTAAAATCTGTCCCGCTCTTGTAGTTAAAAGAGGGAAAGATCCCCTTAAAGAACCTTCCTCAATCTGGTAGAGATAAAATAACTCGGGTACATTAAGTCGAACTGTTTCGCCTTCGCTGATTTCAAAAATAGAATCAATAATCGGGTGACTCTCATCCGGTTCAGCCATCCTGTCAATCACGTTAAATGAACCATATGACCCAATCACGTCTATATATCTTCCCGCATTACCAAATCCAAGCATTCGGTTGTAGCTGTTAATATCTCCATCTGCAG
Source organism: uncultured Rhodohalobacter sp. (assembly GCA_964535495.1). Lineage (GTDB taxonomy): Bacteria > Bacteroidota > Rhodothermia > Balneolales > Balneolaceae > Rhodohalobacter. Next base: position 7,697 of record CAZHUP010000007.1, on the reverse strand, counting down.
CAGGCATCAACAACGCCCCACCACCGTTTTGCACAATATCTAATACCGTTTGCGACAGATAATCGGGAACAGATTGCAACCCGTCCAGAACTACAGCATCATAGTCATACAAAATATCCGCATTCAGATTTTGGAGTGTGTAAAACGAAATATTAAACCTTCCTTCTTCTCCCATAACTTCCAGCATGGGGATTAGGTAAGACTGAAATGATTGATTTCTGTCCTGCTCCGATATTACCGCAACAGATCTACTTTCAGGTAATTGAATGGATACATAATAGCGATCATCAAATGTCAACTCATCCCCTTCAATAAACAGTTCAGCCGCTACACTATTTCCGCCAGGTGCAGTAACAGGAAAAAGATACTCATCAGATTGTCCGGCATCCAACTGTATGGCTTGCTGGCTCACCAACTCCCCGTTGATAGATAGATTCAAAAATTGATTACGTGCCTCTCGAACGCCATAATTTCTGACAATTACTCGCAATGCCAGATTTTCGACTCCATCTGAAACGGCACTCTCCAAATACACAGTTTCGATTCCTGTGTTAGCCGGCTCTGCACTGCCTAATGTGATAATGTGCACAGTCTCTTGCTCATCGCTAAATGTTGATTCTGCCAACTCACTAAGCTGAGTCTCTTGCCCGTCTGTAATAATATAGATCTGTTTATTTGGCTCAGGCACCTGCTCTAATCTGCGAAACGCATTCCTGATTCTTTCGACCAAATAATTCCCTTTATTTTCAACAGAAAGTTCCGACAGCCTTGACAGTGCCCCCGATTCCGATACAAAAGGAAATGGCAGCGACTCTCCATTCGTAACATTCAGAAGAATTCTGTCGTCTGAACCAGACATTTCTATCAATTCTTCGGCTATCTCCAAAGCCTGATCAAAATAGGGACCATTTTGATCCACTTGCTGCATAGATGGGCTGTTATCAATTAAAATGACCATCGCCTTCGGTTCACCGTCGCTCATTAAGCCGCCAAAATTACCCGGAAGCAGTGGTCGCGCTGCCGCAAGAACAAGCATTAAGATTGCCAGTATGCGCACAGCTAAAAGCAGCAGTCTCTTGAGTTTTAATCTTTTTAGTGCAGTCTGTTTTAGGCTGTCAAAAAAAGCAAGGGTGGAGAAACGGACTTTTTTCGGTTTCCGTACGTTTAGCAAGTAAATTAGCAACGGTATAGCTGCTGCTGCCAACGCAATTAGAAACAGAGGATTTAAAAAGCTCATTACACGAAAAGTTTATACCTTTACAGCCTGCCCATTTGAAACATTTCGAACGAATGGGTACTAAGCTATGGTATTAACCAATCCTGAACAAACATATTATCCCGGACCAGGCAGTGATTAATCAATCTCTATTTTCAAGACTTTCAATTCTATTATTGTCACTCTTATTTCTCTCAGGTTGTTTTAACAAATCGGCCAATCATTGGTCTGATTTAGTTCCAGCTGATACTCCATTTGTTTTAGTACCGGAGCAGAATACCTCAATCATAGATCTGCTGGAGGCCACATATATTCCGCTTTTGGATGATATGACTCCAACGGCCATTCAGCTGATACACAGGGTTAATGAGCAGGCTGACAGTGGCGTATTTGTAGAAGCTGTTCTCTTTTACACAGATACCGCCAACGATTGGCAGCCAATCTGGATTTCTCAATCTCAGCCCGAACTTTTTGAAATGTTAATCAGCAGTTACCAAAAAGATTTCGAACAAAACAGATATCGATTTAAGGGCCATACTATAGAAAAATTGTTCTTATCTGATCGAGTACTTTACGCATTTCAAAACGGCGATTACTTCATTTTCTCAGAATCGAGCCTGGGTATTGAAAATATGATCCGAACTTTATCGGGCGAAAAAAACTCCATCGAGTTAACCAGAGAACAAGCCGCACCCGGTTCGTTCATCACAAACACAGAAAGTCTGGAGAATTGGATTCAGCAGGTTGCTCAGGTTACATACAGGCCATACCTGCAAAACTTACTTACAGGCGGCAGCCCGGTATCATTTCGGTTCGATCAGATAGATAATGAAAATCCGGTCTGGAGAATGTCGGGTGAAATGGAGCTATCCGATGACCGATCAACACTTTTGAGATCAGTTTCTCAACCCTCGAATGAGTTTATGCTGGATCGATACGTGCCTATGAATAGTGCAGCTTTTTCACTTCATCGACTTGAAACACGTTCTGTTCCTTCCGATCATTTACAGACTGAAACTGAGGCTGATCAATTTATAGAAAACAACTTATCCGTTTGGCAAAACATTTCGGAAGCACTTGATGATGAATTTGCTTTTGCTACTTTTGCCGAATCCGGGGCTGAAAGTGCAAGCGAGTTTCTCTACTTGAGAAAAATTAGTGACGCAGGCACTATACGAACCGAATTAAATAAGTTGGTTCAGGAAGATTTAGCTTTGCGAGATGGCAATACATTTTCCATTCAAAGCAGCTGGCTTGCCAAGCTTTTTGGAAGCGAGTTAAACCCAATGGTAGATTTTTACATCACTGTATACAGCGAAGTAGTTGCCCTGGCCAGCAGAAAGGGACTTGCTGAAAGCATCGGAGGTGATGCCAACAGAAGGCGGGTAATGTACTACGACGATGATTTTATGGATATAAAAAACTCCCTGCCAACATCGCTCAGTTCATTATACTATATGAACACTTCACAGTTTGGAACATTTGTACAGCCGTGGCTCTATCCACAGCACAACGTTAACACGCTACTCTCTCCGTTGGATCAGTTTGTAATCACTACAGAACTTGTCTCCTCAGATCGACTTAAAGTTCAGTTTCAATCATTTGAAAGAGAAACTATTGACCAGCTCTATCGTGAGCGATGGGTTTTCCCACTGGGTGGAGCAGAAATCACCGGGCCATCCGTTTTGGCAGATATTACAAATAGCACCCGCGAAGAAGTTATATTTTCCACAAATCGAGGAAATATCTATGCACTTGCTGCCGACGGCACCACTGTTCTGGAGACATCAACCGGATCTGATACACCTGTTGGGCCGCCGGTGGTTTATGATTGGTACGGCAACAACCAGAACGTAATTTTACAGGCAGCCGGTAATAAAATTTATGCATGGAATAATTCAGGAGCTGCTTTACCAAATTTCCCAATAATCCTGGAAGAAACGATTACAACACCATTAACTGTAGAGGATGTAACTCGCAACGGTGTTGCTGAATTGGTTGTCGGTACCAATAACCGAAATCTGCACATTCTGAACTCTCGTGGACAGGCAATAAATGGCTGGCCGCAAAGCACCAATTCAATTGTGACTGAAAAACCCTACATAGACACTTATTTAGGTCAGCGTTCTCTATTCGTATATTCTGAAAACACCCTGCACGCGTGGGCCATTAACGGGCAGAGACGAAGTGGGTTTCCGGTATTTCTACCCGCTCAAATTCATGGAGCTCCGTCAAAATTTAAAGATCACATCATGGGAGCCGGATATGATGGCAATCTATACGCTGTTGGAAGAGATTCTCTGTTTACGGATTCACTGTCAGTTACTCACTCATCCGATTCACTCTTTGTTCAATCTGTTCAGGTGTCGAACACCTCACTAAATGCAACTCCAAAAAGTCACAATCTGATGATGAGGGTTGACGGTGAGTTGATTCGTGATGATTTCGTTTTAGCACAGGCAGGCAATGGATCACTTTTTCTTTATGATAGTAACGGGCGATTGATCTTTACACAAAATATGGGACAGCCATCATCAGGAAACTTCACACCGATTGTTACAGATCTTGGTGGAAATCAAAGGTTAGATTTAATTGCCCTGGCCGGCTTTGGACGGCTTTACGCATGGGATCTGATTTCTAATCGAAGACTTTTAGACCTCCCAACCACAGGCATGAATTATCCAATTATATATGATATCAACGGGGATGGCAATAAAGAGATCGTTGCTCAAACAAGAGAGGGTTTGAGAGCATGGACAATTATTAATACTCGTATGGAAGGTGAATCTGAATAAATATTCTAGAGAATATCTCCCATAGCTGTTTCCAGATCATCAAATTCAAACTCAAACCCTGCTTTCTGCAGCACCTTTGGCTGAACTCTCAAGCTTGTAACTACCGGGGCTGCAGCTTCGCCCATAACGAGGTTAAGGACAAATTCAGGCACCCTGAATAGTGAAGGCCTTTTCATGACATTACCCATCGAGGATGCAAACTGATTCATCGTTACCGGTTCAGGTGCAGTGGCATTAAATACGTCATTGATCTCTTCATTTTCAATGGCAAAGACAATAGCATTGCAAAGGTCTTTCATATGAATCCAAGACAGATATTGATTGCCAGGCCCAATTGCACCACCCACAAATAGCGAAAAAGGCAGTTTCATTTTTTCAATTACCCCGCCATCATTTTCAAGTACAATCCCAAACCTTGATATCACAACACGAACACCGAGATCTCTTGCTTGAATCGCCTCGTTTTCCCAATCTTTACAAACATTTGCGAGAAAGTCATCGGCTGCTTTACTCTCTTCTGTAATGACATCATCACCGGCAGGTTCATAATAATTTATACCCGAGGCAGATATAAAAACATCGGGTGTACTGTTTGATGCTTTTATTGCATCTACCAATGCACGGGTTATTGAAATTCGACTGTCGTAAATTCTCTTTTTAACTGAATCAGTCCACCGCTGTCCAAACAAATTTTCACCTGCAAGGTTAATTACTACATCGGTTGATTCAATTACATCAGAGACCGCCTCAATAGTAATAAACTTTTGATTCTTAGCATGTTCTGATTTGTAAGACTCGGGTGACCGGGTGATAATTGTCAGATAGTGCCCTTGCTTCAGTAACTCTTCCCGTAGATAACTACCTACAAAACCTGTTCCGCCCGTTATAAGTATATTTTTATATTTCATAGTATTTGCTAAACACTTTGGGTAAGCAGATCAATCCAAACGATTTACAAAAGTGCATAAAAATAGAAGAATACAAAAGGTGCTGATAGAATCATCGAGTCAAACCGGTCAAAAAACCCACCATGACCGGGCAGTATCGATGATGAATCCTTAACACCCGCTATGCGTTTAATCCGACTTGCAGAGATATCCCCCAGAGGTCCCGCAATACTAACAATTAAAACAGCCGGTACAAGCGCCCAAAGCTCTAATGGATAAGACTCTGCCGAAAAGAAGGCGATCAGGAAACCAACGGCAGCTCCAAGAAATCCGAAGCCAAATCCCTCCCACGTCTTTTTGGGACTGATTTTCGGAGCTAATTTGTGTTTACCAAATGTTTTTCCTCCAAAATAGGCAAAAACGTCATTCCCCCAGATCATCAGCATTAGCGTCATTGTGAGCCAAAAACCTTCTATTGTTGTGCCTAGCTCTCTGATGTTCACCAGCATTACAAATCCTACTGCCGGATAAACTCCCGTAAACAACGTTGACAACCATCTGACAGAAGTTTCCGAGTGTTTACTTATCACAGCGATTACTGTCAACAGAGTTGCCGCCGCCGCAATGGATATATTTAACCATTGTGGCATAAAATCAGGGTTCCAAACTAATAACACAAAAACCAGCGAAATCGGGAAATAATCACTGAATCCGGTGTGCTGCATCATTCTGTGAACTTCCCAAACGGTAAGTAACAAAATGGCAAATATTGCTATTTGAAATGCGGCACCCCCCAACCACAGCAGCCAAATAAAAAAAGCTGCGGCCGGAACACCTACCAATACACGCTTTGCTAATTCACTCAAGATTCTGCCCCTTCATCCTCATCATTCTCTTCTTCAGATGCGTCAAGTTCGTCCAGTGCATTTCTGGCTTCCTCTTCAAACTCTTTCGGAACATAAAGATACACCATCGACATTTCACCAATATTTAGACTGTACGATCGGTCTCTTTTTGATAAGATATTTGAAGGTATTTCCAAACTGTTCAGATAGTTCTTAGCCATCTGCACTTCGTACTCAGTGCCTCTTTCAAGAATGCACACCCAGTTATCAAACTTATTTGGCTCGGAATTTTTTAACATAATTTACTCCAGTATCGCTTCTGTTCGATAGATCATTGTATAAATCACCCCGGCTGTTAATATGATACTGGCTAAGAGCAGCCAAACCGATGGCAATGTCTCTGCTGTTACATCTCCAAAAGCAAGTTCAGGATATGTGGTAGCCAGTAAAACTGCACCGCCATTATTTACAAAATGTGCCACTATTGCCGGCCAGATGCTTCTGCTTAGCCACGTCATTGCCGCCAGCAAAATACCCAGAGATGCTAATGGCAGGAGATTCGGTACCTGCAGGTGAAACATCCCAAACACAAGCCCTGATAGAATAATAGCCAGCAGAATCCCCCAGCTTCTTTGGAAAGCTCTGAAAATGTATCCTCTGAACAGTACTTCTTCACAAATTGCCGGAACCAGTGCAATATGAAACAGGCCAAACCACAAGATTCCATCCGTTTTTAAAAACTGTTCAAACATCTCATACTGTGAAACCTGCAAATCGGTCCAAGACTCAGGTATAGGGACCAGCGAGTTGAAGTAGCCCAGATATAGAATAATAGGCTGCACAACAACAATCAGTAAGGCACCCAAAAAGATGTAGGTAGAAGTGTCCTGCTTCCATCGGAGCCTTAAAAATTGAGCTACTCCCTCCTCTTTTAGATGGAGTTTGGTGATTAAAAATGTTGCAGCGCCAAGAAATACAATCTGACCGGTTGAGTTGCCAATAAACAGCAGATCGAGATGATTGTGTAACACCTGTTCCACTTCTGCTGCAGAAGAGATTTCGCCATATGCCAGAAGCAGCGCAAAGAAAATTACTCCCGCCGTTACCTGAAACATAACAAATGCTACGATCAGCCAAATAAGAGCTACAGCCCAGTCAGCAAAACCGTTACGCTCTGCCCAGGATTGGATTTGTAATTTTGAAAATGAGGTACCCGATGGATCTTTCGTCATAAATTTAGAAACTAATCTCGTCTTCTTTCTTTGCAAATAGCTTAACTCCAATCATGGCCGTTCCCATGTTCAACAGTCCCGGAACCGGAATTCCGATAAACAGTTGTCTCAGGAAAGATTGATCTCCCATCGATTGAGCCATTGCATCTACCATATCGTCCGTCGCATCTGCCGGCAGATCCATTGCTTCAACATTCGCAATAGTTGCTTCGATAAGTTTATCTGTGTATTCGGGATCAACCAGAAGCCACAGCTCATTTAAAATAGTGCTAAATAGTACAACTGCGGCGCCGGTTAAAAATCCAACCAACGCACCCTGCCCCAGCTTCATAAAAGGGCTAACTTCCTTGGTGTAGTGCCAAACTGCAAGCATTCCTGCAAAAGCTGTTGCCAGGCAAATAACGCCACTGCTTATCATTATCGGAGAAATAAAAGAACCTGTTGGCTCTGAATTGATTTGCTGATATCCAAAATAGAGTCCAATCACAAAGCTTACTAAACTAAATATTGCACCTACAATTGCAATGGAGGGCCAGTAGTTATTAAAGCTGAATGAATTTTCCTGTTCCTGATTTACCTCTTCCATATCCATAATATTCCCGTTTTAAGTTGATTTAAACAGATCAGCAACAACGATTGAACTGAACATTCCAAGAGGAAGTCCCAATAAAAACCGAGAGCTGTTTGTATTTTCCCACAGTAAAAATAAGTTGCCTGAATAA
>CAZHUP010000006.1:39935-44889 GCA_964535495.1 uncultured Rhodohalobacter sp. | reverse complement strand
CAGTTTTATTGATAGCTATTGTGGCCCTTCTTTCCTGCAGTTCAGAGGATCAGGGCTCAGATACTGAAGCAGCAGGACTTGTGCGTTCAGGTGAAGTGGTGATCAATAACTCCGTCGATCAGCCCGAATCTATTGTGAAAGGAATTTATGGGCCGAAGGGCGACAGCCTGGTATACGGCATGGATTTAAGACGGAAACTGCCTTATCAGCTGAATTTGGCAAATGGAGACTTCAGTTTTTTAGGTGCTTCGGGACGGGGACCGCAGGAAATGGAATTGCCGTCACAAATTGCAGTGAAAAGCATTGACGAACTCTATGTCTACGATACCGCTCTGGATCAGATCTCCCATTTTACAGGGAACCACATTGCAGAGAAAAAGCCGGGGTATTTAGAGCAGGGAATCTGGCTTCGGCATATGCATGGGTTTTACAGGAACGGCAAGCTCATCACATCAGCCAAAGAGCCGGAGCATTTAAACGCCCTTCAGTTTGACCGTGCACGACCCATTGCGATCATGGATCTTGAAACGGGAGAGGCTACGATGGCAGGAGAGTTGTCGCCCTCACTGGATGAGCTCGACAGTTTTTTGAAATATCCCTACCTGGCACTCGATGACGATATCGGTGTGTTGTATTATGTATTTAATACGGACTATTCCGTTATGAGATATGACCTGGAATCGGGCCGGACGGACAGGGTATCTGATATTCGCCCGCAGGCATTCAGGACCCGTACATTGCCGTTTGATCACAATAATTCATACCACTTTTCCACGCAGTACAGCAGGCAAATGAACCTGGATCTGACTCGGGTTATGGAGGTCGGCATTGTAAATGATTTTCTGGTCGTAGCCTGGCGCAATGCCAATGAGGGGATCATGGAGAGTGCCTATTACGATCCGCAGAATTACGACCACTTCGGTATCGCCTACTCCCTGCCTGATTTTGACCGCGCTTGGCAATTCACTCTTCCCGGACCATTACTTGGATTCTGGAATGATCACCTTCTGATTGAGGAAAACGATGATATCATGGAATTCACGATTGGATTCTATGATATTCAGTTTAGGGAATAAGTGTACCGGACTCCACTTCAGTGAGTAATAAGAGACAGGTGATGCGGAATTTAGAGCAGCTTTACTAACAAACCTCCGCGCTCCCATCGCCTCCGCGGTGAACCTTTCCAATATTCGCTAGTAACCACACCGAACGCACTGGTCTGATCTTATTGTTATAAACTAATCTGCAAATCCATTCTGCCATTCGGTTAAATAGTTTCGTATTTTAACACGTTTGCGGAATCATCTAATCAACGCTTCATGAGCGAATCAACCATCGAGAAGAAAGAAAATTCAAAAAACGGAGTCCCCACTTCAGAACGCCCCATCATTGTACGGGGAGCACGGGTTCACAATCTCAAAAATATTGACGTTGATATTCCCCGAAATAAGCTCACGGTAGTTACGGGAGTATCCGGATCGGGAAAATCGAGCCTGGCATTCGATACTATTTACGCCGAAGGTCAGCGGCGCTATGTGGAGAGCCTGTCGAGTTACGCCCGTCAATTCTTGGAGCGGATGGATAAGCCCGATGTCGATTTTATGCAGGGTATTTCGCCGGCGATGGCTATTCAGCAGAAAACTACCAGCAGTAATCCGCGATCTACGGTAGGGACCTCTACAGAAATTTACGACTACATGAGACTCCTCTTTGCCAGGATCGGCAAAACGATTTCGCCAAAATCGGGGAAGCAGGTTCAGAAAGACACTCCCGGGACGATGATCAAAGAGCTGTATGACGAGCTTGAGGAGAAGACCAAATTCTACGTTCTCTTTCCGCTCGATTTGAGAGAGGGGCGAAAGATGGAAGAGCATCTTGCAGTTTTAAAAGAGAAGGGGCTCACACGCCTGCTTAAAGTAGATGATGAGCAGATGGTGGACCTGAGCGGTGAAGATGTGGATCCGAAAAAGATTAAACCGAAGGAGTACCGGGTGCTGGTTGATAGGCTGGCAATGAAAAAGGATGACGAGGGTCGCGGTCGCCTTGCCGACTCAATTGAAACAGCATTCAGGGAAGGAAATGGGCGCTGTTCCATCAAGGTGCGTGATGGGAAAGAGTATCCCTTCAGTGAGCGGTTTGAGCGCGATGGGATGGAGTTCCTGGAGCCAACCCCGCAGATGTTTTCATTCAACAATCCGTTTGGCGCCTGCGATACATGTGAAGGATTTGGCCGGGTGGCCGGAATCGATGAAGATCTTGTAATCCCTGATCACGACAAGACGATTCGGGGCGGAGCTGTTGCTCCGTTCGATACGCCAAAATTCAGCAAGTATCTGAAGGATTTTATCAAAGTGGCGGCCAAAGATCAGCTGCCGATTGATGTGCCATACAAAGATCTCGACAAGAAGACGAAGCGCATTTTGTGGAACGGTAAAGGCGGCTATGCCGGTATTCACGGATTTTTTAAGGATGTAAAAAGCCAGTTCTATAAAGTACACATGCGGGTTCTATATTCCCGTTACCGCGGCTACAGCCGCTGTCCGGATTGTGAAGGGTACCGGGTGCGGAAAGATGCGCTCTATATAAAAGTGGGTGGGTTGCATATCGGCGAAGTTTCGGAAATGACAATTGGCCACGCCCGTGAATTTTTTGAAGAGCTGACCCTTTCCAACTTCGAAAAAGAGGTGGCGGGCCAGATTCTGTATGAGATTAGAAAGCGTCTGAAATATCTGGATGAGGTTGGGCTGGACTATCTCACATTGGAGCGCCTCACCAACACCCTGAGCGGCGGAGAGTCGCAGCGGATCAGCCTGGCTAACTCTTTAGGCAGTTCATTGATAGGCAGCCTTTACGTTCTGGATGAACCGACAATCGGGCTTCATCCCAGAGATAACGATCGGTTGATTAACATACTGAAATCTCTTCGGGATATCGGAAATACCGTTCTGGTTGTAGAACACGATCCGGAGATGATCAAGGCAGCGGATAATATCATCGATATCGGTCCATTTGCGGGAAGTTACGGGGGGGAAGTGGTGTACAGCGGACCCTATAGTGAACTTTTGGAGTCGAATACACTGACCGGGAAATATCTGAGCGGTAAAAAAGAGATTCCGGTACCTGAAAAGCGCCGCAAAGGAAATGGGAAATCTCTTCTGGTTGAGGGCGCATCCGAACACAACCTGAAGAGTATCGATGTGGAGTTTCATCTCGGGAAATTGGTCTGTGTAACGGGCGTTTCGGGTTCAGGGAAATCAACGTTGGTTCACGATACGCTCTACGCATCCATTCAGAGCGAACTGGGAACGTGGAAAGAGAAAATCGGGAGACACCGGAAGCTGAGTGGGTTGCGACATGTTGAAGCGGTGGAGATGGTGGATCAGGGGCCGATCGGCCGATCCACACGTTCAAATCCGGCCACATACACCAAAGCGTTTGATGGCATTCGAGACCTGTTTTCAAATACTCGTCAGTCAAAAATTATGGGCTACACACCCGGCCACTTTTCATTTAATGTTCCGGGCGGGCGATGCGAAGCTTGCCAGGGAGAAGGTGTGCAGAAGATCGAGATGCAGTTTATGGCCGACATCGAGCTGGTTTGTGAGGAGTGCGGAGGAACCCGCTTTAGAAAAGAAATTCTACAGGTTAAATATCGCGGTAAAAACATTCACGATGTACTGGAGATGAGTGTGAGTGATGCCATCGACTTCTTTGTGGATGAGAACTCGATTGTGAATAAACTTCAACCTCTTGATGATGTTGGTCTCGGATATTTGAAACTGGGGCAGAGCGCAACAACGCTCTCCGGGGGCGAGGCGCAACGTGTGAAGCTGGCGAAATTTCTATCCAAGACAAACAACGAACATACACTCTACTTTTTTGATGAACCGACCACCGGACTCCATTTTGAGGATATCGCAAAACTGTTGAAATCATTCAACGATTTAGTGAATCAAGGGCACTCGGTCATCATCATTGAGCATAACCTGGATGTAATTAAATCTGCCGACTGGATTATTGATGTCGGGCCTGAAGGAGGATTTGGCGGTGGCCAGGTTGTTGCAACAGGTACGCCGGAGGATATTGCAGCAGTTGAGGATAGTCATACCGGTCAGTTCCTGAAAGAGATATTGTAATTTTATTCAGAAAAGCGGATTGAAACAATTTAACTGTTTTGTAGTTTACGCATTGTGTAACAATCAGTTAACCAATCAAATAAAGCTTTATGAATAAACTGTTTACATCGATTTTAATACTTAGCTTTTCACTTTTAGCTATTCAGGTAAATGCCCAGGATGCTGTAAAAACAGGTGCAAAAGGTGGGTTGAACTTTGCAACAATGAGTAACGGGTATGATACGCGAACAGGCTTTGTTATAGGCGGCTTTGCTAAATTTGGAATTCCGGACTCACCTCTCTCTATTCAGCCGGAAATCATGTACAGCCAGCAGGGTGGAAAAGTTGATAACAATGAAGTGAGAATTGACTATCTGCAGGTTCCCGTACTTTTTAAGTTTGCCTTGAGTCAAACCGGCACGGTTGAACCTAATCTGTTTGTGGGTCCATATGCCGGAATGAGGATATTGGCTGAACAGGAAGGCGGTACCGGCGGACTTTTCGGCGGAAGTACAAATATTGAAAATCAAACCGAGCAGGTGGACTACGGCTTATCTTTTGGTGGAGGTATGGATATTGAGGTTGGAAACTCCATCTTTACAATGGATGCCCGATATAATTTCGGTCTTGCCAATGCCTTTACGGACCGCGATGGAAAGCATCGCGTGTTTGCGATAACGTTTGGAATCAGCCTCCCAAGCGGCGGAAACAACTGATAATTGACTATCGAACTTCTTAAAGCCACTTTGATTCAAATCGGAGTGGCTTTTTTATTTTTCACTGTAGGGGAATCTCTATTTTATTTGATTAGTAAATTTGATTAATTGCTGTAACAAAGT
>CAZHUP010000006.1:0-39835 GCA_964535495.1 uncultured Rhodohalobacter sp. | reverse complement strand
AGGGGAATCTCTATTTTATTTGATTAGTAAATTTGATTAATTGCTGTAACAAAGTGTGACTTAATCTATCTTTAATAAAACAATACACTTAAAACGACAGAGGAAAACATGAAAAAACTAACAAGTTTGCTTGTTGTCATATTTATGACAGCGGCTATAGCGCAAAGTGCGAATGCTCAGAGTCCGGTCAGTTTTGGACTGAAAGCAGGATTGAATATCTCAAACCTATATGGTTCAGATTTTGAATATGATGCTAAAACCGGAGTTTTGCTCGGCGGTGTTCTCGATATAAACCTGCCGGCACTTCCAATCGGTATCCAGAGCGGCGTTTACTATAGCCAGAAAGGGGCGGAAATTGAAGATAATGGAGCAACCTCAAAGATTAAGCTCGATTATATTGAAGTGCCCGTGATGGCTAAATTTCAGTTAGGCCCTCCCGGACCTATCACTCCACACTTCGTAATTGGCCCTTATGTAGGTTTTAATGTGAATGCTGAAGCTGAAGTAAGTGATGGCGACTTTTTTGCGGGTGGAGATATCAGTGATATGACAAGAAGCACGGAATTTGGCGGTATCGCGGCAGTTGGTCTGGATTTTAATCTGGGTGTAACAAAACTGAACGCAACAGCTCGCTACACGTATGGATTCACTTCCGCTTTTGATGACGATTTTGATGATGGCGAAAGAAATGCTGCCTTCACTATCGCTTTGGGAATTATGTTTTAAGTAATCTAAGCATCGTTTTAAATCTAAGCCCCGGAATGAACTTCGGGGCTTTTTTCTCAAAAAGAAACTTTTGGGTCCGGATTATTTTTAAAACACTCTATGATCAGTAAACTGCTATACCTGAACTGGAAAATTTTCTTGTCTAAACTAACTACGTTTCAGACAATTTTACTGATCGGGTACAGCCTTTTTTTACTGGTTATGCTGGTCAATTTGATGGGTTCGGCGCTGGTTGTAGTTTTTCTCGACTCCACATCTGAAATTGCTGTCGAACTTCCCTGGCTTACTCCTGAAATCCATCAGCTCATAATTCTCGTTTTTGCCAACGTATTTTGGATAATGCACTTTTCATTTACCAGCACACGCCTGTTGAATATGGAGGAGAACAGGAAGCTGCTCGCTTTGGGGTATCCGGCCGGTAAACTCTCCTGGCATTTGAATCTGATGGCGCTTTACCATCCGGTCAACATGATATACAATATCACATGGCTGGTTTTTCTTTCACTACAAATCAACAGCGGGTGGAATATCCCCATTCTTGTTACGGCTGTACTGCTGAACTACGGGATGATATTTTCAATTAAGCATCGCTTTTTGAGAATGGTGGAGAAGCGATTCAGGATCATCGTTTTCAGTTTCATATTCATTGTTTTTGGGGTGATTACAGCGCTCACCATTTTTACGCGGCGCCCTGAATCGGTGATTGGTCAGTTCGCAGAACAGTTTACAGGTTTTATTGAGTTCTTCTACTGGTTGCCCGGTGGGTTACTGCTTAAATCTGCATCATATACGCATCAACCGCTCTTAACAGGAGTTTTGTTTGGATTTATGTTCATTTTGACGTTCCTGATCTTCCGCGATCACTTCTATAAAACCAAAGAAGGGTTGATGAAACCGTCAGCTATCAAGTTTCGAAAAGAGGCCGGATCACTGCAAAAATTTCTAAAAAAATGGCTGGGCTACAATGCAGGCAAGTATTACTACTATGTAATGACTCACCCGTACAACAAGCTTCAGGTTTTTGCGATCGCGTTAATTCCACTGGTCTATATTCCTCTGCTTCTGCTTGTCGATTTTGGAGTGATCTCCACGATTTTGATCACAACCATGCTCGCAGCTATTCCGGTGGCACTACTCGGCATGGTGATGGCGAATATGTTTGGATATGAACACAGGGAGTTTCTTCTCCACCTTCAGATGCCGGTATCTTTTGAGAAACAGCTTAAAGAAAGATTTCTGGGAATCATCACTGTACCACTATTTATTTTTTACGCCATTACTATTTTTGAGCTGATCTACCTTCCGCAGCTGGGTACCGTGTTTGCCATCTATATTGCGAATACATTCTTTTTTCTCTGTTTTATGATCATCTTTCTCTGGAGCTCATTCTATCAATATCAACAGGCGAGCTACAGTTCATTCAGTTTTAAACATCCGGTTATTCCACAAAAGGTGACTTTTACAATGTCATCCGCGATATTCATCCTTGGTTATTCGGTTTTTGTGCCCCTGGGCGAATGGCAGCCCTATCGGTTATGGGTAATGTTTGCTTTAATCGGGGCAATTACAATCTACTTATGGCTTAATTTCGATCTGTTATCAAAAGCGTTTAAGAGCAAAATTTTACATCAGCTCTGGAGCGACTATTAACAGAGTATATATATGTACCCAAGATAGTTTATGACGAAACTTTTTTTTGAACTAAACAGCAAATTGTGGTGGCGCTCACTTCGTGGGGTTGAGATAGGGGCTATTGCATTTTACTCGCTCTTTTTGCTCTTCATATTTGGGCAGTTTGTCGGTGTGGCATTTACGCTCATTTTTGTGTCAGATCATGTGATGGTCCAGCAGGAGTATCCCTGGTTCACGGAGGAGGTTCAATTTCTGATTCATCTGGTATTTATAAATCTTGTCTGGTTTTCACAGCTTTTCTATACCAAAATCAGTCGTTTGCGTCTTAACGATAATCGAAAACTGCTGGCACTCGGCATGCCTCTCCACCGTTTGATAAACTACATGAACATTGCCGGTTTTCTCCATCCCGTAAATTTGATGTTCAACCTTTTTTGGTTTGTATATCTTGGACTTATGGCCACAACAGTATTTCAGGCTGTGATGGTATCTGTGTTGATTGTGCTGAACTATGGATTGATCAACGCTATTAAATGGAGGTTTAAAAGCTTCACATCCGAAAGTCCCAATTGGTTAAATGGAATGTTTGGGCTGATAGTGATGATTTTGATACTGTTTCTGGTTCAGGTGGATTTGACCAGATATTTCTCCCAGCCCGATGTGTTGGCGGCTGCTATTAATGAGTGGATAGTCTTTACGCCCGGTATGATATTCTATTCTGCAGCGGGGTGGATTCCCGGTGAAGTAGTTTTTCTGGTGGTGTTTATCACGTTTATGATCTGTGGATTTGTACTCCAAAGAGACCTCTACCTGCAAACACGGGAAGCTCTGTTAACACCGGTTGCGAGTGATTCTTCCGAAGACCATTCAAATGGGATTCAATTTTTTATGAAATGGCTGGGAAATCAAGGCGGGAAATTTTTCTACTCCGTTTGGAAACATCCGTTTAGTAAAACCCAAATACTGCTAACGTACGTATTTGTTATCCCCTATATTGTATTTATCTCTGCGGGAACTGAATCCGGCGGATTTATGACGTCGGTTCTATTAACGCTGATTCCGGTCATATTTTTGATGGTAATGATGGCTAATATGTACGGATTCGAAAATAGAGAGTTGCTGCTTACTCTGCAGGCCCCGGTTAAAAGAAATAAAATTATTACAGAGCGTTTTTTGGCATCCTTTAAGATTACACTCATTGGATTAGTTTCTGTACTTATCTTTATTCCGTTTCTATATCAGTCTGTGACTACCATGGTTCAGGTGTTTTTGGGAGTGATGTTAATCACATTGGTGTTTTCGCACTATGTGTTTAACAGCTCCATAAATAACTACAAAAAGATTGAAGACGTTAGCCTGATGTCGGTTTCAAATCCGGTTGTGCCTGCGTCTGTAAACTTTACCGGCATGTTTATAGTACTTATTCTGGGAGCTTTTACATTCCCTGTTTATGAAAACGTTCAGCTTTATCATATTGCTGCACTTGGTGTCGGGAACGTAGTTCTATTGATTATGTATATTAAGAAAATGAAGAGTGTCTCAATCCCCTTCAATAAAAAAGTGATACCCCATTTATGGAACGAGCTGTAATAATCGAAAAATTGACAAAATCGTACGATAAGGAACCGGTTTTAGTTGATCTGGATCTTGAAGTGCCGGCAGGAACTATTTTCGGGCTGATTGGCCCGAACGGGGCTGGTAAGAGCACGTTGATTGGGATTCTCACCGGTTTACTGGATTGCAATCAGGGGTCGATTATCATCAATAACTTGAGCTACAATGCTTCAAACGAGATAGAAATTAAAAAAGACGTCGCGTCTGTGCTGCAGCCACCGCTTCTGTTCGAAAATTTTACTTCTCACGAGTTTGTTACGTACGTTTGTGAAATGTATAGCATATCTGTTCATGGGTTGGATGAAAAAATTGACTCACTATTCGACTACTTTGAAATTACTGAGTTTAAGCATGTAAAATCAAAGCAACTCTCTTCAGGAAGCCGTAAAAAACTGGCGTTTTGTGCAGCTATTTTAACAGAACCCAAGCTTCTGTTTCTTGATGAGCCGTTTGAAAGCGTGGATGTAATATCAATAGGAAGAATGAAGAATGTAATTCGCAAACTGAAGCAGAAGGGAACTACGATCTTTATAACCAGCCATATCCTGGAAGTAGTCGAAAATCTTTGCGATGATATTGCGATTCTCCACAAAGGGAAGATTCTGGCCTATCTCGATTCAGCCACCCGTAAGGAGCTTGAGAAAAATTCAAATCTGAGCGAAATTTTTGAGCAGTACGTAGAATCGGGAAGCAGGGGAGATGAACTGCTTAGCTGGCTTTAAGATCAGAAATATCAGCCTTTCTTTTTCCGGTGCGTATCAGTGTCAGACTGTTTATTACAAACAGAGCCCCGGCTATTGCAGTTACGTAAAAGGTGCCCTCAAGGCTGATGTGCAGATAAACCAACCCTAAAACGTAAGGTCCTAAAGCCTGCCCAACACGCATTACCATCCAATTTACGGATAGAAACGCTGCACGAAACTCTTTAGGCGCGTAACCGGTCAGTAGATTTAATATACTCGGAATGTTCATTCCCTGGGCTACACCAAAAAGAGAAATGGGAACGATGAAGTACCAAATATTATCAACCATCGGTATCATCAAAAAGATTAGAGTATAGAGAATGGCTGCAGCTGTGATTAGGTTTTTTTCACTAAATCGCTTGGTCAGTTTGCCAAGCTGAGCAGAAGTAATTGCCGTTACCAATGACGATCCCGAGAGGATAACCCCAATGGCCAGTGAGCTTTTTTCAAATTTCTCATCCAGAAGTATGGTGAAAAATGTAATATAGCCGCCATACAGAATGATGAATGTAAGGAACATGCCTATAAACAGCCCAATAACCATTTTTGACATCAGAGCTGATTTAATCTCTTTGAGGTAGAGGTTGATTCCCAAGCCGTTTTTTTCGGTTTCCTGGTTCAGGAAGAAGAGAGCAAAAAGCCCGACGGGAATCGCGAGTAGCGTGAGAAAAAATGGATAATGCCAGCCTAAAATTGCGAGTGCTCCACCAATGGCGGGATATATGGCCGTGCCAATACTCAGTACACTTCCATTATAACCCATAACTGAAGCGCGCCGGTTTCCGGAATAGAGATCACCGATCAAGGTTAAATTTAGGACTCCAAGTGCTGCACTGCCCACACCCTGAAATGCACGGAATAACAGAAGCTGATCGAATGAGGTGGCAAAGGCACAAGCTGTTCCGGCAATTCCAAAAAGGAAAAGTGAAGGAATGAGAATCACTTTTCGATTGTAGCGGTCTGCCAAAATGCCAAAAATAGGTGTAAATACAATGCCCGGAAGAGTAAAAAATGTAATAAGAAGTCCAATCTGATCAGATGTCACATCCAGCGAGCGAGCTATTGTGGGAAATGCCGGTGCTATACTGGATACACCCATTACCGAAGTGAGGGTAACACCAAATATAATGTAGAGATTTACATCACTAAACAGGCCTTGATTTGATTCTTTTGTACTCAAAAAAAGTTTTTAATTTTTAGATTAACTTCTCGATGACTTTTTTATCAGAGGAGGTAAAAATAGCTTATTTATCAGAAAATAGAAGAAAACGTTTGTAACCATTTTCGTTCACAAAGAGATTGTGTTTAATTTGTAATACAATTATTTGTTAAAATTGTTACCATCCGTTGGTCAGAATTGAAAATCATTAATTGGAAGTGTTTTGCTAATAAAAGACAGAGTCCTTAAAGAAGTAGAAAGTAAACAGTACACAATAAAGTTTGCTAAAACAGAGGCAGAAGTAGACGCTGCTCTGCGACTCAGACACCGGGTTTTTAATGAAGAGCTTGCCAGAGATTTTGAATTTGATGCCGGCAGAGAGAAAGATCGGTATGATGATCAATGCCATCACTTAATTGTAGTGGATAATGATAGTGAAGAAATTGTGGGTACGTACCGAATGCAAACGTATGAGCAGGCCAAACAAGGAAATGGATTTACCAGTGCCGTTCGTTTCAATTTGAACGGATTGCCGGATGAAGTCCTGCAAAATGCTGTTGAAGTGGGCCGAGCCTGTATAAGTAAGGAGCACCGAAGTGGAAGGGTACTGTTTTTATTATGGAAGGGTTTTGCCGGTTATCTCGAACATTTCAATAAACGCTATCTGTTTGGATATGCAGCATTCGATACAAGTGATGTATCTGTAGCAATGAATACGTACAAACATTTTGAGAAAGAGGGGCATCTGCACCAAAAGTATTCGATTGAGCCAAATGATGATTATAAACCGGTATCCGATAATTATTCAGGAACAACAGATGAAATTGAAATCCCGCCACTTTTAAAGAACTATATAGATGTTGGTTCAAAAGTGATTGGGGGCCCATCGTACGATAAAAAGCTCGATCTGATCCATTTTATGATTCTTCTGGATATTGAAGAAATATCTGATCGGACCAGAAAAATGTTTTTTGGATAACATGGGTGAGGGAATAACAACTGAAAATGTATTATGAGAACTTTTATAGCATCGGTAAAAATATTTTTTCTCATTGCTTACACTCTTTCTCTCTATCTGATTTACCTAGTTGTTTACGGCCTTTTGTGGCTTTTTAAGCTGCCTTATGAACCGCTGCGTAATCTTTACATGTATTTATGGTCGAAAGGAATGTGTGTGGTATTGAACATCAAAGTGAAAACTGAAGGTGAACCTCCGCAAGCTCCCTTCTTTCTGGTATCCAATCATCTCAGCTACATAGATATTATACCGCTCTATCTGAACCTTAAATGTACGTTTGTGGCAAAGAAGGAGGTAAGATCCTGGCCGCTGTTAGGGTTCATGGTAAAAACAATGGGAGTGATATTTATTGACCGCTCAAGAAAACGTGATGTGACCCGCGTCAATGAAATTCTCTCTAAAAGTTTGAATAAATACCAGGGAATGATTCTATTTCCTGAAGGAACAACATCAGCTGGGGATAGCTTACTATCTTTTCGACCGTCGTTACTGGACTTCCCGGCGAGCGAAGGAATTCCTGTCTACTATGCTACCATACATTACAGTACAGCTGAAGAGAAGGGAGATCCTCCTGCTAATGAGAGCGTCTGTTTTTACGGGGCAAGGGATCCGTTTCAAAAGCATGTTCTAAAACTTGCTAAAAACAGGCGGGTAGACTGCACGATTCGCTTTTGCGGTGATCCGGTTCAGTGCGACGATCGTAAAGAGCTGGCTCAAAAACTCCATTCAGGGATGAGTGAAATTTTTGAGCCAACGAGTTGATGAAGTGAATGGTCTAAGCAGTCAAAGATTTTTTGATCAGCTTTCTGCGACTTTTAGAAATGCCAATTACAACAGTTGGCACTACAAAGAGAGTTAGAATTGTGGCAAATGCCAATCCGCCAATTACAGATCTCGCCAGTGGACTCCAGGTTTCAGATCCTGCTCCAAACTCCAGCGCGAGCGGAATCATAGAGAAGATGGTAGTCATAGCAGTTAGTAAAATCGGGCGCATTCTTCGTTTACACGCTTCCAGGAAAAGTTCCGCATAGTCGCTGGAGTCCTCTTTTCCGGCTGTTTTCAGATGGATATAGTCAAGCAGCACAATACCGTTGTTTACTACAATACCAATCAAAATTACAATACCGATGTAAGCGGGTACGCTTAGTGGAGTGCCTGTAATGAAAAGGAATAACAGGGAGCCAAAGAAAGCGAGCGGCACCGAAAACATGACAATAAATGGATCGCGAAGGTTTTCAAAAACGGAAGCCATGACCATGTATGTAAGCAGCAGGGCGAGAAAGAGGGCAATCAGGATTTCTCCTGAACTTTGCTGCTGAGAAAAAACGGAGCCTGAAAACTCGTACCGGTAACCATCCGGCAGAAAGATCTCATTTTCAAGAAGATCAACGATTTTTTCCTGATACTCCTCCATATCACCTCGTACCATGACTGCAACATCAAGCAGTGTTTCCCGATCGCGGCGAGTGATGGTGCTTAATCCTTCAACAGGTACAAAGTCACCCAATCCCAAAACAGGAATGCGCTGGTCTTCGAATTGAGCCAGCTCCAAAGCAAAAAGGTCGTCTCGGTTTTGGAACTGATCCCGGTTATTTCTCACCTGAATGGCAATTTCACGTCCCTCTTCACGGAAAAATCCGGCCCGGTTTCCACGTGCCTGAGCCCCAAGCGCGCTTGCCACACTCTGCGAAGTGATTCCGGTTCTGCTGATACGATTGCGATCTAGCTGATACTGCAGTTCCGGCATCGGTCGAGATCGTGGATTGCTGACCGACATAACCATCGGGTCGTCAATCAGGGCATTTTCCATTTCAAGGGTTAATCTCTGCAGAACCTCTACATCCGGTCCAATTAAACTTATACGAATACCACGTCCACTCCAGCCGCGCCCGGTTGGTATACCGCCACTTCCGCCAAGGTTGGCTATATCTATATTAATTTCCGGTTCGCTAAGACGGTTTTGAAGCTCAGCAGCGATGTCTGCAGTGGTTTCTTCACGATACTTTTCATCAACAAGTGTAATACTTAAAGTTCCACCATTGGTTAAGGTGCTTCTTCCGCGTCGTCCAATATTTGTAATGACGGTTCGGACTTCGGGTGTATTAACTAAAATATCGGTGTAGTCTCTCAACTTTTCGGCTGTGGTTGCCAAATTGGTTCCGGCAGGCAGCTCAATCCGGAGATCGAATTGACCTTCATCTGTTTCCGGAAAAAACTCTTTCTGAATATTCTGGAAAAGATAGCCGGCCCCGGCAATAATGAGTATTACACTGATTGTTATTACATATTTGTGGGCAAGAATCCACTCTAATATTTTTATGTAGTTGTTTTCAAGGGATTTAATCCAGGAAAATGTATAGCTTTTTTTCAAGAACTCTTCACGCTTCAATAAAAGAGAAGCCAGAACGGGAATTAAAACAATTGAGGCGATAAATGAACTTGTAATAGAGATCGAAATCGTCAGAGCCAAATCTTTGGCAACCGTGCCCTGAAAGCCGCTCAGGCCCATGATCGGGATAAAAACGGCGAGGGTTGTCAAGGTTGATCCAAGCAGCGCGCCTGCAACCTCATTGGTTCCGTTTAGTGCAGCTTTAAAACGACTTTCACCTTTTTCTAGCTGATTCGCAATACTTTCAGAAACTACAATAGAGTTGTCAACCAATAAACCAATGGCGAGTGCCAGTCCGGTAATAGAGATGATGTTTAATGTGATATCCAGAAAGTACATGAAGGCAAAAGTAGCCGTAAGTGATACGGGAATACTCATGGCTACAACAAAAGCAATTCGCCATCCGCCCATGAAGAGAAGGAGGATTAAAATCACTACGATAAGAGCGATAAGAGCCGACTGAGCCAGATTGGAGATTGAGTCTTCAATAAACTGCCCTTCGTTACTCAGAACCTGCATGCTTACACTGGCAGGCAGGTTAGGCGCAAAGTCATCCATGGTTTTGATCACCTGCTGAGCAACATCTAAGGTGTTCGCGTCCGACTGCTTTTGAACTTCGATAGTTACACTGTTTCGACCGTTTATCTCTACAATATTGGTAATGTCTTCGTAATCATCCCGGATAACGGCTACATCCCTTACACGTATTGGGACGTCATCCCTCATCGTGATGATGGTTTGGGCTATCTGATCCACATTGTCGTACATAGCGCTTGCACGGATGCTGTAGCTGGTCCTGTCTGCTACCAGGCTTCCAACCGGCTGTTGCACGTTATTACTTTGAATGGCTCCTGAAACCTCACCCGGAAGTATTCGATGCCTCGACATCGCTTCAGGAATCAGATCCACGTAGATATTCCGATTCAATCCACCGCGCGTATCTGCTGATGCGACTCCGGGTATGCGTTCGAATCTAGGTTCAATAAACTCCAGGGCAAGTGTACGCAATTCGTCAAGCCCTAATACATCCGACTCCACACTAAGCTGCATAATTGGGGCTCTATCGGGATCGAACTGAAAGATGAAGGGTTCATTGGCTTCGGCCGGTAATTGAGGGCGTATTCTGTCTACGGCCTCTCTAACTTTCTGCTCAGTCACCATGGTATTGGTTCCCGGTTTGAGCCTTAGGATCAGAAATGCACCACCCCGCCGTACATTGGAATCAAGGGACTCAACACCTTCTACACCCATAATTACGCTCTCTATCGGCTCCACAACCAGTCTGAGCATGTCATCCGGCGCTACATTGGAGTAGTTGACAGATACAGCCATAACCGGAATGTTGAAGGTTGGATAGAGGGTAACCTTCAGATTCATAAGAGAGAAAATTCCAAACCCGACGACCAACAGCGACATCATGATGGCCGTAACCGGTCGTTTTAGAATTTTTTCAGTAATGGTGATTTTTTTCATGGTTCAAACCTTAGTTTTTCAAAGGATCCACCTTATGTACGGCATCAAACCCGGCTTTTTCTACCAGCGAATTAATCAGGTTATACATACATGGAACGGCAAAAAGCATCAAAATGGTACTCATGGTTAAACCACCAATTACGGCCCGGGCCATCGGGCTCCATGTTTCGGCGCCGGCGCCGAGCTGCAGGGCAAGTGGAACCATCGCTAAAATAGTAGTGAAGGCGGTCATCAAAATAGGCCGTAATCTCCTGCCTGCCCCATTTACAATCGCATCGTGCCGAACCTGACCTCGCGATTGCAGGATTTTGATGTAGTCTATCATTACAATACCGTTGTTTACAACAATCCCGGTTAAAAGCACAAGGCCAACCATTGCAGTTACGCTAATTGGTGTTGATGTGACCCATAGCATTAACAGTACACCGGTGAGTGCCAATGGAATGGTCACAATAATGATAAAAGGCTCAACCAGACTTTCGAACTGAGAAGCCATCACCATGTAGGTCAAAATTCCTGCAATAAGGAAAGCAATCATCAAGAAGAAGAACGACTCACGCTGTTCTTCAGCCGATCCGCCCAGTTCATATCTGTAACCCTCCGGAAAATTAATGTTTCCGATTGCGGCGTTTGCAAGATCGGTTGCAGTTCGGAGGTCAAGGCCTCCCAAATCACCTTCTACCTCTACCATTCTTTCCTGATTTACACGAAGAATATTGGAGGGGCCGGTGTAGCGATCAATGCGTGCTAAATTCTTTAGTGGCATCCAGTCGCCTGCAGGTGTTCGAATCTGGAGTTCATCCAACGATGTGGATTGAGCTTTATCTATAGGATCAATCTCGACCAGGACTTGAAATTCAATACCCTGATCAACAAAAGTGGTAGCGGTAGCTCCCTGAACGGCGTTGCTTAAAGAGGTGGCAACCTGTGATGTTGTCATTCCCACCCGGGCAATTCGTTCCCGGTCCATTTCCACGCGAAGTTCAGGTCGCCCCTGATCGGCAGAGCTGAATACATTTACAATCCCATCGATGTCATTCAGCTCAGTCATTACCTGAGATGCGAGTGCTCGTTTAATATCCTGATCAAAACCGTAAATCTGTACAATTAAGCCGGTTTCGCCATCGGGGCTGAGTGGATCTTCCCGAACCTCCCTGATATTTGCCCCGGGAACTGCATTCAGTGCTGTCAAAATGGAAGAAGCTATCTCCATCTGACCACGATCACGTTCATTTACTTTCGAGAGCTCTATCCGAATTCGTCCCTGATTACCACCGGGATTGTCTGCACCCTCTATTCCAATTTTATCACCGTAATCAGATACGATAAGTCTGGCTTCGGGCACCTCCTCGCGAATAATGTTTTCGGCCTGAATGATTGTGCGCTCCAGTTCCAAAAGGCTTACTCCGGGCTCTCGCTGTACTTCCAGAATGATAAAGTTCTCATCCACCTGAGGGAAAAATTCACCTCCAAGCAGATAGTAAATCGGAAGTGAAGCCAGCAGGAGTGCAAAAGCTCCAAAAACAACAAGTCCGCTCCTCTTCAGGCTTTTGTCTAATGCATTTTTGTACCCATTTTCCATACGGTCGAACAGTCGGCCCAGTGCCGGTCCCAAACGATCGGAAAAGAAGTATTTAGATTTGGAGGCAATCCAAGCGTATAATTTCAAGAACGGCCATAGAAGAAAATATCCGATAAATAGCGGAATGGCTAAAATCCGTGTGAATACATTTTGTCTGCGCCAAACCAGCAGTTTATTCATCAGGTTTCTGGCCGGATCTTTTTTATCCGCGTCAATCAGTTCTTTATCAAAAAGACGGGAACTGAGCACGGGGATTAACGTAATTGCAATGAGAACAGAAACAATCAGGGCAAAGGAAATGGTAAGGGCTAAATCGCGGAATAACAGACCTGCGATTCCGGGTACGAACAGGATTGGAAGAAAAACGACAAGCGTTGTCAGGGTAGAGACAATAACGGGTGTGGCAACCTCCTGCGCACCTGAAACAGCTGCAACTTTGCTTGTTTCACCATCTTCTTTGAACCGGAAAATATTTTCCAGAACCACAACGGCATTATCCACCACCATACCGACAGCCAAAGTGAGCCCGGAGAGTGAAATGATATTCATGCTCACATTCGAGAAGTCCATGATACTGAATGTGGCAATGATTGAAATTGGGATTGTGATAGCCACTACCAATGCAGACCGTCCGTTTCTCAGAAACAGCAGTAGCATGATGATAACCAGGATAACCGCTTGAAGTCCGGTCCTAATCAGATTATTGATTGAGAGGCTGATAAAGTCTGCCTTGTTTGTGAGAACCTCAAGAGTAACATCTCCGGGCAATACATTCCGGATCTCATCCAAAGTATTGACAACACCATTTGCTGCGCTTACAATGTTGCTGTCACTCTGTTTGTAGATGTTCATAATTACGCCATCGTTGCCCTGAACCCGAACGTTTCCAATGGGCTGAGCAATGCCGTCTTCTACCCGCGCAACATCTTTCAGGTAGACTGGGCTTCCCTCTTCAGTAACCGAAACAATACTGTTTCGTATCTCCTCAATATTTTTAAAGTCACCGATGGTTCGGAGTGAAAAAACGGTTTCGCCCTCGGTAAGTTCACCGGCGGGAACCTGCACATTTTCCTGTCTGAGCCGATTCGAGATGCCTCCAACATCGAGGTTATAGGTCAACATTTGTGCGTTACTGATTCGCACGTTGATTTGCCGGTCAAAACCGCCGGCCGTTTCTGCAGAAGCGATCCCTTCAATTCGCTCTATACGCTGCTCAATTTGGCGTGTAGCCAATGTTCGCAACTCTCTTGGGCTGCGCGTTTCTGATGTTAGTGCGAGAACCAGTACCGGCTCATCATTCGGATCGTAAGAGAAAACGATGGGCTGCTCAACATCATCAGGCAGACCGCGCCGTATCATGTCGAGACGTTTACGAACTTCAGTCTCGGCAATGAACAGATCTGTTCCCCAGTTGAAGTTCAGTTTTACTACAGAAGAACCCTGGCTCGAGAGGGATCGCACACGCCGTACCCCGGATATACTGCCAACCTGTTCTTCGATCGGTCTTGTAATAAGAGCTTCAATATCTTCAGGTGCTACACCTTCGAATGTGGTGTAAACTGTGATTGTAGGGAAGGAGACATCAGGGTATAAATTTAATCTGAGGTTATTCAATCCATAAAGACCGAACCCGATTAGTATTATACTGACCATCATAAAGGTGATGGGCCTGTTTACAGCAATTTTGGGTAAATTTTTCATGAATCCCGATTCTTAATTATTACCGCTTGCTTGCTGACGATTTCCGGAGCGCTGACCGCTGTTTTGTTGCATCCGCTCGCGCATCTGCTGTCGCTCCTCGGGAGTCATATTCTGAAGCCTTTCTCTGCGCTCTTCGGGACTTAAATCCATTAAATTTTCTACCTGGGCGGTATCTGTATTAGTTTGTTCCGGCTGTTCTCTTTCTACAGATCCTGCTACACGGATTCTGGCTCCGTCATTCAAATTACGATGGCCGGTTACGATTAAACCTTCACCCGGTTGAAGTCCACTTGTGATTTCAATTCGATCACCTTGCTGAATGCCCAGTTCCAAATCGCGCCTGACAGCTATTGAATCACCCTGGCTTACAAATGCGGAATAAGTTCGTTCAAGTTCTATAGTTCCGGTTTCCGGCTCAATATAGGTGTCCACCTTTTCTACCATGGCTGATCGCGGAATTACAACTACATCATCTCGTGTTTGAAGGTTGATTCGCGTTTGTACCAGCGCTCCCTGGTAGATCGATGTTACGGTCTCCGTAAGTGTGATGACCACTTCACCCAATCCGGTTGTAGGATTCAGCTGTGGGCTGATTCGTGAAACCACACCCTCGGCTATAGCATCTGTCCGGCTCGATAGTGATAAGGAAACGCTCTGGCCGGGCTGAATGAGTTCCCAGTCCTGAAGCGGTAGAAAGACGCGGGTTTCAAAACCAACAAGGTTTGCCACTTCGAAAGCTACCTGTCCTGTAGTAGCCACATCACCCTCTGCGATGGATCGGCTCAAAACAACACCGTTTACAGGTGATTTTATTTTGGTATTATCAAGATTTTCAAGACTCTGTGTAAGGTTGGCGCGTGCAGCTTCCATTTGTGCCCGACTGTTGAGATACGTGGCTCTTGAGTTGTCGAGTTCAGAACGGCTAATCAGAGTTCGATCAAAAAGCTGCTGTTGACGAGCATATTCAGTGCTGTCGCGTTCAAAGGCTATTTCTTGCTGACGAATTTGCGCACGAGCCTGCTCAACTGCATCCCTGAACGTAGCGTCATGAATTTCTGCCATTACCTGTCCCTGAGATACATTATCACCCAGATCAACCAGAATTCGGGTTACTCTGTTAGATACCTGAGGAGTGACGGAGACAACATCTTGCGCCCGAATGGTGCCATAAGATCGAACCTGATCAGATATAGTTTCAGATTGTACAGGTACAACTTCAACACTGGCTGCAGGCCCGCCGCCAAAACCGCCTGGCCGATTAAATGGTCTGTCGTTGTTTTCGTCAGATGATCCGCACGATGTTAAAACAAGTGCAAAAATTATCGCGCCGGAAAGAGTAAGTAGCTTTTTCAACCGATTAAATATATTAGTTAAAATTTGGAATTTGAAAATGTAAGGAGTCGTACGAAAGAATCTTCAATGAGATACAATTTATCACAGATAAAACCCTATTTTTTATAATTTATTACAACTTTCAATGTTTAAATAAATCCTAAAAAATATTCCTGAAAATCGACTGGCGACCGAAGGAAAAACAAGTTTTCTTC
Source organism: uncultured Rhodohalobacter sp. (assembly GCA_964535495.1). Taxonomy (GTDB): domain Bacteria; phylum Bacteroidota; class Rhodothermia; order Balneolales; family Balneolaceae; genus Rhodohalobacter. Next base: position 24,251 of record CAZHUP010000006.1, on the reverse strand, counting down.
AGGTATCCTCTTAGACGGAGAAAGTCTGTATTGGTTTGGTTGATGAGGGAAAAAACCATCCGTCTCTCTTATTCGTTCAGATGGTTGCAAACTGGAGCAGACTGCTTAGAAAATAGCAGATAGATCTTTACAGATATCCTCGCAAAGAGTTTGCAGTTCAGGAGTAATAGCGCCTTTGGTATGAGAGTCGATATCGAGCTCCCCAACAAAGTCTCCTTCCTTCATGATAGGAACAACAATTTCAGATTTTACATGAAGGCTGCAAGCCAGGTAGTTATCGGCTTTTTTAACATCCTGAACAACAAACGTTTTCAGGGTATCAGCTGCCTGACCACAGATACCTTTTCCAAAGGGAATACGCGTATGATCGGTCTCTTCACCAACATAAGGACCCAACTCCAGCATGTTTTCCTCATCCTCTGCAACAAGATAAAATCCTGTCCAATCGAACACATCTACGTCATCGTCTAAAAGTTCACAAATGGCCAGGAGCTTTTCATCTCTTGTTTTATCGCCATTTATAATTGCTTTTGCTTTGCTTAAAGTTTCTGAGTAGGCCATGATGAGTAGTAATTTTGTGTTTCTGAAAAATAGGTGGGTAAAGGTAACAAATAGTTTCAAATTCTATGAACAAATGATGGAATTTTTGGTTCGTAATGGAATAAATCATTTTTATCTTTGGGGCTATGTTTGAATGGATACCTGATACAATTACAGATGGAACGGCGTCACACTTTATAAACTGGGGGGGACTTCTTTTTGCAAGTTTCACTTCTCTGTTTTCTGTTGTTAATCCGCTTGCGGCAATGCCGCTGTTTCTGTCGCTAACAGACCGCTTTAGTGATGCTGAACGTGATCAGACAGCACTCTGGGCATCTTTTTATATGTTTGGCGTGCTTATCGTCTTTCTGCTGCTCGGTACGTTTATTCTCAGCTTCTTTGGGATCTCACTTCCCGGAATTCGGATAGCCGGCGGATTAATTATTATGCGTGCTGCTTACTCGATGTTGAATCCGGAAAAATCGGGAAGAAAGCTTACGGAGGAGGATGAAAAAGCTGCGATGGAAAAAGAGGATATTTCATTTAGTCCGCTCGCACTGCCGCTGCTGTCCGGGCCGGGGAGTATTGCTGTTGTGATAGGTTTTGCAACACAGGCAGAAAATATGTTCGATTACTTAATAAACGGTATTTCCATCCTTTTGGTGGTTGTAACCACTTATGGACTGTTGAGACTGGCCCCTATATCAGCCAGATACATTGGACACACTGGGCTTAACGTCATGACCCGGTTGATGGGCTTTATTGCACTGGCAATCAGTGTGCAGTTCATTTTGAGTGGAATTGGCAGATACTTTGGAATTGCATAATTAAATGGAAAAGCGTCAGCTACTTCAACTTCTATTTACTTACGATTTATGGTGCACACGCAAACTTTTGGACCATATAAACGATCACTCACCTTTTAAAAAAGATGTAGCCTGCCTCGCATTTCTGGCTCACATTGTAAACATTCAGGAAATCTGGTTTAGCAGAGTTGTACAGACATCATTTACTGAAACTGAAAAGTGGGACGAATATAAACCGGTAGAACTGCGCAGAAAAGCCAAAAAATCAAACAAAAAATGGTTAGACCTGATTGGTGATCACGAAGTGCCACTCGATTCGGAAATAACTTTTTTTACTGAAAAAAGGGTGAAAAGAAGCGCTGTTTTAAAAGATATTTGCAAGCATCTTGTAATTCATGGCGAATTTCATCGCGGTCAAATTTTACTTTTTCTCAGAAATTGTGATATTAAGCCGCCTATGATCGATTATTCAGTTTATCGATCCGGTATATGAAAGCTGATGCTTTCTTACATCCAAAAACTAAACCCGATGTGAGGTACTGCTCTGGAATTTTTAGAACAACTGTTTGTTAATTTTGCCAACTACGCCTGGGGAACACCACTTCTGGTTTTACTTGTTGGCGGTGGAATATTTTTTCTCGTATTCAGCCGCTTTATGCCCTACAGAAACTTCAAGCACGGTATTGAAGTACTTACCGGGAAATATGACGATCCCGATGCACCCGGAGATATTAACCACTTTCAGGCTTTGTCGAGTACACTCGCGGCAACCGTCGGAATGGGAAATATCAGTGGCGTTGCTATTGCTTTAGGTGTTGGCGGCCCCGGTGCTATTTTCTGGATGTGGATCACTGCTATAGTGGGTATGGCTACAAAATTCTTTACCTGTACGCTCTCAATCATGTACCGTGGGAAAGATTCCAGCGGTAAAATACAGGGTGGCCCGATGTATTATATCACAGAGGGTCTTGGCAAAAAGTGGAAGCCACTTGCCATCTTTTTTAGTGTTGCAGGTCTGATTGGCTGTACGCCGATGTTTCAGTCAAACCAGCTTACGCAGATTGTTCGCGATACAATGTTGGCAGAAAATGGGTTGATGGGGTATAATACCATGATTCTTGCCGACTCATTTATTACAGAAACAGGGTTTCGCCTCTCTGATATCATCATGGGACTTATTTTAGTAGGCCTTGTATCACTTGTCATTTTTGGCGGAATTAAGCGGATTGGGCATGTTGCCGCGCGCCTGGTACCGCTTATGGTTCTCGTCTATATTCTTACCGTGGTTTACATCATCATCAACAATATTGTTGATGTACCGTACTACTTTTGGCTGATCGTAACGGATGCTTTTACAGGAGAAGCTGCTGCAGGCGGTGCACTGGGCGTTGTTATCTCGAACGGTATCCGGCGGGGAGCATTTTCTAACGAAGCCGGTATCGGTACAGAAGCGATGGCTCACGGAGCTGCAAAAACAAATGAGCCTGTTCGGGAAGGCCTGGTTGGAATGTTGGAGCCTGCTATCGATACGCTGCTGGTTTGTACAATGACGGCCTTTGCCCTGCTTATGACCGGTGCCTGGACAGATACAACCGTTGATGGGATTACGATGACAGCTGTTGCGTTCGATACAGGAATACCGGTGTTTGGTACATATTTGCTGCTTATCTGTGTATTCATTTTTAGCATTACAACGATGTTCACCTACTCCTACTACGGCACAAAATGCCTTAACTTTTTGGGTGGCGCACACAGAAAGCACTACTACAACTATTTTTACATATTCTCCATATTTTTAGGCTCAATCACAACCATTGATATGGTTATCAATCTGATTGACGGTATGTTTGCGATGATGGCAATTCCTACTATGATCGGTACACTCTTACTTGCACCAAAAGTTGTGGAAGCATCGAAAGATTATTTCATGCGCAAGAAAAGAGGAGATTTTGATCACTACTAGGTCATATAAATCGTAAGAAAGGGAAAAGCGGCTATTACAGTAGACGTCCTGTTTGAATGAATGGAAATTTCATTCGGGCAGGACGTTTTTCTTTTGCTAGAGGTTCAATTTTTAGATTGATACTCCTTAAGTGCCTGAATGTACTCGTACCGGGCTTTGATTCCTGCACGGTTACCGTAAATCATTCCAAGAGTACAGGATAGAGCCAGAACGACAAGAATCAGTATCTCTGTAGTAGTGATAGCATCGGAAAAAACAACGATCCAGCCTGCAGGAGGCAAGAATACAAGCGCCGCCAAAACTGTGTGCAAATTTGTTGGAAAAGGCACTTTACGGATGTAGCGTTTTACTGCAGCATAAGTAAGATTCAGGTATAAAAACCCAAATGCGAGAAGTACAAAAGTGCCAATTAGGCCTGGTTCGGTGATAAAGTCAAGGAAACGATTGGTAAACAGAATAATGGCCAGTGAAATCATCACAGTCCATGTGGCGTAAGCAAAAAAACGGGCACCGTCTTTCATACAAATGATGTGGTTAGTTTTAAAAATTACTGCCTGTAAGGTAAGGCTGTTCAAACTGAAGTGAAAAACCGGAATCAAGAGTTTTCTTCCATCTATTTTCTCGACTGACAAAGTTCGACCAACACTCCATGATTTCCTTTTGGATGCAGAAACGCTACTAATTTGTTGTCAGCGCCCTTTTTTGGGGTCTCATTCAAAAGTGTGAAACCTTCTTCGGTTAATCGCGCCATCTCAGCCTCGATATCGTCAACTTCAAAAGCTACATGATGAATGCCTTCACCCCGCTTCTCGATATAGGTATTAATAACAGAATCGGGGGCGGTGCCTCCCAGAAGTTCAACTTTTGACTCACCTGTTTGGAAAAAAGCCGTATCCACTTTTTCACTTTCAACAACTTCACGTTTGTTACAGGTGGTGTTCAATATTTTTTCATACGTTTTAACGGCTTCATCAATATTTTTTACGGCAATGCCGATGTGATCTATATGCATGTCGTGGTTTTTATTAATTGCAGATGGCTTGATTTGATGTAGCGTATAAAATATCACTTTACAGACTCTCAAGCATAACCTGAAATGTCAGACATGAAACGATGTGAGTGGGTAGAAGTTCAATATCAGCAGTATTTTGATTATTAAGAGCGGGCGCAGTCATAAAAGTGAACGTGTTCTCTTTGAGATTTCAGTTCTTTAGAGTGCCCTTGCCGGACTAAGCTGGAGTACTTTTTGCTTGAAGCTCAGGTTATGTAAATTGTTCAATTTTTCTATTTTACAGTCATACCCTTTGCGGTTTGAGATGGTTTGAAATCATATTGAACAACATTTATCCCGGTAATAAATGGATCTATGAAAATTTTAAAAATCTGTACCGCTGCTCTTCTTTTTTTAATTGTTGCCGTTGAACTATCAGCCCAATCACAGCGGCTGCATATTGAACCCGGAATTCAGATAGGAGCCAATTTTTCAAATCTTACAAACATGGATCACTCTTATGAGGCGGGGATTGGTTTTTTAGCAGGTATAACCGCTGAGGCAGGATATTTAGGCCAACCGTTTTCCATCAATAGTGGATTAAAATATTACCGAAACCGTGCAATGCGCTCAGTGGAAAATGTTAATAGTGATTTTGTTGTTGATTATCTCTCTTTGCCGCTTACACTCAATTATAGTCTGAATTCATACGGTTTTCCGGGTATTTATCTTTTTGCAGGCCCTAGTGTCAGCTATCTGGTGCAATCTGAGGTTATTTTTAATATGGGATTAGACACGATAACAGCTGATTATTCAGATCAGACAACAGATTTCCTATATTTTTTGGAAGCGGGGGCCGGTTCAAAGTTTCAAAAGGGAAATTTGAACATGAATTTCAGGTTTCAGTTTAACATGAGTTTGAATGATGTTTACAATGGAGAGGAAATAGAAGGTGGCAGGAGATTCATTTTATCAATTATAGCCGGATTTATATTCTGAAAACTTCGTGCAAATAATTGTATCGTTACCGATCATAATTTATCAATCGAACTCAGGTTTCGATTAAAATTGATTACAGATATTCAATTGAGATCAGTTTAGCCTTTTAAAGCAAAAAAGCCCGACAGCAGTGCCGGGCTTTTCATCAACTCACATAAAAAAGCTCTACTTCTTCCCTTTCTCTTCAATCAGTCTAACAGCATCACCCATTGAGACTTTTTCTGGTTCTGTGTCTTTTGGCAGGGAGATATTCTTTTTACCATATTTCAGGTATGGTCCGTAGCGTCCGGTCATCACTTTAACAGGTTGATCCGTCTCGGGATGATTCCCAAGTTCTGCAATGGTAGAGCTGCCACGCCCGCCTTTGCCCTTCTCTTTAAGGAGTTGTACGGCTCGATCGAGGTCAATTGTCAATACATTGTCATCTTTTTTCAACGATTTAAACGTACCGTCGTGCAGTACAAAAGGTCCATAACGGCCAACTCCGGCCTTCACAACTTTACCGGTCTCGGGATGCTCACCCAGAGTGCGCGGTAGTTCCAAAAGTGAAATGGCAAGTTCAAAATCGATGTCATCCGGTTTCATCCCCTTCAGCAAAGAGACTCGCTTGGGCTTCTTATTCTCTTCAGTTACTTCTCCAAGCTGCACATAAGGGCCGTACCGGCCGTTCAGCACATATACAGGCTCATCTGTTTCAGGATGATTTCCAAGCGATTTAGGGCCTTCTTTCTCAGCTTTCATCAACTCTTTGATCTTTTCAGCAGACAGCTCACCGGGATCGAGATCTACCGGGAGTGAAGTAGTTACTTCTTCACCGTCAATTTTTCCTTTTACATAGGGGCCGTATCGGCCAACGTGCACCTGCATTCCGTCAAGTCCTTCAATCGGTAAGTCCAGAACACGCGCTTCCTGAGGGTCAATTTTATCTTCACGCTGCTCAACTTTTTCTTTTAGGCCATTTTCACCTTTATAGTAATCATCCAAATATTTTACCGGATCGTATTCACCGTTTGCAATTTGATCCAGTTTGTCTTCAAGCGAAGATGTAAAATCACTGTCTACAATTTCGGGGAAGTGTTTTTTAAGCAGAGCCGTTACTGCAAAAGCGGTATAGGTAGGTACAAGAGTTTTTCCGGCTTTTTGCGCATAGCCGCGATCCTGTATCGTGCTAATAATTGTAGCATAAGTACTTGGTCGACCTACTCCGCGCTTTTCAAGCTCTTTTACTAAAGTAGCTTCCGTGAATCGTGCAGGAGGTTTTGTCTCATGAGAGATCGATTCCAGATCGTGCAGGTCAATGTTTTCTCCATTTTCCATTTTAGGAAGATAATTCTCCTGATTTTCGAGTGCTTCATCCGGATCATCACTCCCTTCCACATAGGCGCGGAAATAACCGGGGAACAAGATTTTTTTCCCGTTTGATCGGAAATCGGCCTCGGTATCGTCCTTCTTCGCTGTGATGGTCACATTGGTAAATTCCAGCTCAGCTTCTGCCATCTGGGTGGCAATGGTACGTTTCCAGATCAGGTCGTACAGTTTAAAATGACGCCCGCTCAGCTTCGCTTTTTCAGGGTGTACAAAACTTGAACCTGCAGGGCGAATGGCTTCGTGAGCCTCCTGTGCTCCTTTCGATTTGCCATAATTTCGAACACGCTTAAAGAGGTACTCTTCTCCATACTGCTTTTCAACTTCATTTCGGGCAGCGTTAATCGCCTGTCCTGACAGATTCATGGAGTCTGTACGCATATAGGTGATCAATCCGTTTTCATATAGCTTTTGAGCAATACTCATCGTGTCACGAGCTGAAAATCCGAACTTACGGTTTGCTTCCTGCTGCAGAGTAGAAGTTATGAAAGGTGGCGCCGGATTGCGCTTTTGAGTTTTTACGTCAATATCAGTTACGGCCCAGTCGGCTTCATTCAGTAAATCTCTCAGCTTTTCTGAATCTTCTTTTAGAAGAAGAACAACACTGTCCGGTTTTTTCAGTTTACCTGTATTTTCGTCAAAATCTTTTCCACTGGCCAATCGCTTTCCGTTGAGATGAGTCAGATCTCCCTGGAAAGAGTTCTTTTTGTCACCTTCTTTAGATAGCTGAGCCTTCAGGTCGAAGTAGGTGGCGCTTCTGAATTTCATGCGCTCACGTTCACGTGCAACCAGAAATTCAACGGCAACAGACTGTACGCGACCTGCAGATAGACCCGGAGCTATTTTTTTCCAAAGCAGAGGGGAGATGGTATAACCGGCAAGTCGGTCCAGAATTCGACGTGTCTCCTGAGCATGAACCAAATTCATGTCAATATCCCGAAAATTTTCGAGGGCACTTTGAATAGCCTCTTTTGTAATCTCGCGGAAAACCATACGCTTAACGGGAACTTTTGGTTTTAACAGCTCAGTTAAATGCCATGAAATCGCTTCACCTTCACGGTCCTCATCTGTTGCAAGAATCAGCTCATCAGCATCCTTCAATTCTTTTTTGAGTTTGGTCACAATCTTCTTTTTTCCGGAAGGAATTACATAAAGAGGATCATATCGATCGTCTACGTTGATTCCCAAATTAGCCCAATCCTCTTTCTTATATTTGGCGGGAATCTCTTTAGCCGATGAAGGAAGATCGCGAATGTGCCCCATCGAAGAATCTACCACATATCCTTTGGGTAGATATTTCTTGATTGTTTTTGTTTTGGTAGGGGACTCAACTATTACTAACGATTTCATGAAATATATTTTCTTCAGGTTGACCGGTAATATTATGCCGGTATAAGCGATTACTTAATTATAAAATCAGAGCTTGTCGATTAGCTCAAACAGCTCTTCGGCGTGCGCTTTGGTGTCTATTTTTTCGATAATTCCCAAAACAGTTCCATCCTTATCCAGGATAAATGCGGAACGTGATGGAGCATTGAATGTTTTTCCGTACATCTTTTTTTCAACTACAGAGTCTGTAGCATTGGCAAACTTAAAATCCGGGTCAGATGCGAGGGTATAATTAATGTCCAGCTTTTCTGCATAGTTTTTATGAGATCCACACGTGTCTTTGCTCACTGCTACAAGATTAAAACCCTTTTCATTAAACTCATCGGCGTGTTCGGCCAGACTGCGATTCTGTTTGTCGCAGCCGCCGGTATTGTTTCTCATATAGACAGAGACAATAGTTGGCCGGGTCAGCAGATCTGAGAACCTGACCTCTTTCTCTTCTCCATTTTGGACAACATGTAATGTAAAATCGGTATCAATTTTTTCGCCTTTCGAAATCATCTATGCTACAAATTTTGATTGAAGTTTGAATAGTTTAAAGTCAATCAGCCGGCAATTCGTTCTCTAAACCATGCCCTGTTTGTGACAGACTTTTATAATACACATTAATTTATGCTGAGGGCAAACAGTTTCTCGGCTGGAAACTTGGTACACTAATTTGAAGAGGCAAGAGTTAGGTGTTGTATTTTTTTCGAAGGGCACTGGCTACGTTATCGGGTACAAAACTGCTGAGATCTCCACCCCATGCTGCGATCTCTTTCACTATGGTAGCAGAAATGAAGGTGAGCTGTTCATCAGGCATTAAAAATACGGTATCCACTTCAGGTGCTAATCGCCGATTGGCCAGCGCCATTCTGAATTCGTATTCGAAATCTGATATTTGACGTACACCCCGCAGTAAAACATTGACCTCTTTTTCTCTGGCAAGATCGATAAGGAGGCCTGTAAACTGAATAATTTTTACCTGGCCGGACCATTTATATTCACTGATAGACTCTTCGATAAGTTTGATTCTCTCTTCACCGGTAAAAACAGCACTTTTTTTGTTATTCACAGCTACAGTGACAATAATTTTGTCGAACATTTTAACAGCGCGGCTTAAAATATCGAGATGTCCGTTTGTCCAGGGGTCGAATGAGCCGGGATAGAGTGCAACACGTTCCATATAACGAGGTTTGTTTATGCTTTTATTTCGATAAAGTATAGATATTCAGACAGATACTCCAATTTTGAAATATGGAGTGGTGTGAGAAGATAAATCTTGGAAAGAGGTGAGGCTTACTTAAAACCTTCATCTGTATGGCGAAAAACAGCAGCAATAGTTCTGCCATATGCTTTTGAAAATCGGCACAGAGGGTGTTCAGAAAAGTCGTGCCGTTTATCATGTTCGAGAATAAACCAGCCATCTTCTTTCAGCAGGTCACTTTTCATAATCTGATCAACCATTTCAACCATCCAGAAGTAATCGTAGGGTGGATCTGCAAAGATAAAATCGAATGATCCGTACTCTTTTTTTTCAAGAAATGTCTCAATGTTCAGGGTAAGAGTGCTGATTTGGTTTTCTACACCGAAAGTTTTTGCAGTCTTTTCAATCTGCTTTAGGTGAGCCCTTTCCTGATCTACAAAGAGTACGTTGGCAGCACCGCGTGAGATAGCTTCAAACCCCAGGTTACCGCTACCTGCAAACAGATCTAATACCCGGGTGTTGTCTAAATAGGTTCTGGCTGCAATTACAGAAAAAATTCCCTCTTTTGTTCGGTCGGATGTAGGGCGCAGGAGATCAGTATTTGGTACAGGAATATTTCTTCCTTTCAATTTACCTGTAATAATTCTCATAGTTGCGGCTCCTCTATTTCAGCATCTTTATTTAGACTCATCATAATGGCAGGATATGCGCTCTCTAACTTAAATCCATACGTTTTCTCCTCAGCATCTACGTTCATAATCTGAAGATTATCCATTATTTCGATCGCTTCGGTATCATCCCAAAAAGATTTCAAGGCTTGAATAACAGAGCGACTATTCTGACCGTAAGCGTAGATCGTATCGTGGAAGCCGTTCATCCAGCTGAGTTTATCAGCGTAAAGGTTCCACATGTAGGGGAGGTCGGCGGTATCTTCATATCGTATATACGTGCACCCTCGAAGTTTTCCGAGTATGAAGGAGGCAACAGACAGGTAGTTTTTTTGACAGTATACTTTCAGAAATGAGCCATTTACTCCGCTGTGTGTCTGCCAGTCAGCTCCAATTTCGAACTCAGCTACATATTCCGAATCGGTGAACTCTCCCAGTAGGTAATTAAAACCCTGCATGGTTTCGCTGTTTCTCAGCAGCAGTAGTTTATAGTCTGAGTTGCTAACCGGAATCCATGTAGTTTCGATATTACTTCGATCAATTCCGTGCATCAGAAGGGAGATATGTGCCTCTCGTTCTGCGGAGTCTTCATAAACAGAGCGGGGAACAATGGTCCAGCACTCTTCGGTGGCAGGGGAGAGAATTTTAACGGAAGAACAATCATACTTCTCCTTTAAGTTTTCAAGAGAAGTTTTGAGAGCGGGGAATGCCTTTTCATTCCCCGTTATTATGGCATGTTTCACATCGAAATTAAAATCGATGCTGCCTATGTGCTTCAGATAGTTCTTTTTGTCTGGGTCATTAACCGAATAAAACAAGTGGTTGTCGGTATAAGAAACCCCAAGACAAGAACCATCAACTGCCATCTTAATTCCAGTTTGGAGCGTTCAGCAAAGTTGTACGCTGAAGGTCACCAATTTTATCACCCGTACCCGGATTTTCAAGCAAGTACATTCTTGGACGAAGGGTGTCATTCAGTGTGTACTCAAATCTGTTGTGCGGAGGTCTTGGTGAGTATACGAGCGAATCAGCGTTGTAGCTGCTTGGCGGTAAAAATCTGAAGAGCGAATCTGCGCGCTCAACGATAAACTCATCAGTTTTAACAAACTGTACAAGACTATCGAGGCCGCCATCGGTTGGAGGGAAATTTCCTCTTCTGTTTCTGTACTGTACCAAAGCATCGCGAACCAACTCCATACGGTGGCGTTCACGTTCTACCATTTCTCTTTCTTCAATGACCTCTTGGTAGGGATCAACAATAGATCTGTACAGGAAGTAAGACAGGCCAATGATCAGTATGCCAAGAACGATTGTTAAAATATTGTTGCGCGTATATAAATCCATGTGAGAAAATGTGTTGGTTTACGATATGGGATAAATTGCGAATCAGAAAATAAATGCAGGTAATTTGATATGCAACCTTCTTATTCGAATAAAAGGTAATCTTAACAAATATTGAACGTTTTTTTTAATTTTTAGATGTAAAAAGAATAAACTTCTCCCCGAATCCACTCTTGAGACCGCGATATTGGAATTTTTTGAACTGATTCAGTTCAAGTTTATTTGCTTCGAGAATTGTTGATTCAAATTTATTTCCAAAATAGTCACTCAATTCCTGCTCAGATACGCTGAATGGCGGTCCGGGCATCTCTACCTGATTGTAAACGAAATGGTGAAGCATAATAAAGGTGGAGTCAGAACAGAGTGAAATTAGTTTTTCAGCGTAACCGGATCTTAGATCTCCAGGTAGCGCAACAAGCGCTGCTTTGTCGTAAATCAGGTCGATTGGCGGAAGTTTTCGCGGAGGCAGCTTCATAAAGTCACCACACCAGAGAGTAATGGAGTCTGTTTTAAAGATTTTAAAATCTGCGAATGAGCTCTCTTTTGCAGTCAGGTTATTCTCTTGTAAAAATTCCCTGATCGCCTTTTCAGAGATCTCTACACCAATTACGTGGCTGAAATGCCGGGTCAGGGTAATCAAATCAAGGCTCTTACCGCAAAGTGGTACAAGAACGGCCTCTTGTTTTGGGAATTGAATATTGTTTAAGTGACGTTCCAGTGCCGGATAGCCGTCAGGCATGTGGAATCCAATTTTATTTTTTCGCCAACGGCTTAACCAATAACTGAGTTCCATATCCGGGTTTCTTTCCTAGAAATTAAACGATAGTTTTGCATGCTTGTAAAGCTGCCAATGTAACCAACTTTTTGTGAACAAAAATATACTAAAGCTGGCTATCCCCAATATCATCAGCAACCTCTCGGTTCCGCTGCTGGGAGTTGTAGATACTGCACTTGTGGGGCACCTGGACCAGGTGTACTATCTTGGGGCATTGGCCGTCGGCGGTATGATCTTCAATTTTCTATTCTGGGGATTTGGTTTTTTACGGATGGGCACCACCGGACTGACGGCTCAGGAGTATGGTGGCAGGAATAGGGAGAGTATGATGATGATTCTGGCCCGGGTCCAGCTCATTGCCTGGACAATGGGGCTACTCATTATTTTATTTCAATCACCTATAGCGCTTTTCAGTTTATGGGTTATCGATAGCAGCGCGGAAGTTGCCAGCTATACACGCGTCTATTTTGATATTCGGATCTACACGGCGCCGGCAGTATTGGCTCTTTACGGTCTTAATGGCTGGTTTTTGGGAATGCAGAATGCTAAATACCCGATGATCGTCACGATTGTCCACAATCTGTTGAACATCGTACTGAACATATTCTTCATCCAGGTGCTGGATATGCATGTGGATGGAGTTGCGTATGGAACGCTGATCTCCACTTACATGGCTCTTGGCCTTGCTATTTTTCTCTACATAAAACGGTACAAGCGATATCTGTCGCACTATATCAAAACAGAACTGTTCAATTCTGATGAGCTGAAACGATATTTTTCGGTGAACCGGGATATCTTCATTCGCACAATCTGCCTGATATTTACCTTCTCCTTTTTTACGGCAATGTCTGCCAAGCAGGGTGATTTAGTTCTTGCTGCAAACACTATTTTGCTGCAGCTCTGGATGGTTGCATCGTACGGAATCGACGGATTTGCCTACGCCGCAGAGAGCCTGGTTGGAAAGCATAAGGGACGCGGGGATGATGCAGGCCTTCGCAAAGCAGTGCTCTACAATTTAGGGTGGGGTTTGGCTTTGGGCCTTCTTGGAACAGTAATTTATGGGTTGTTCGGAAATACTATACTTAGAATATTTACCAACAACATCGAAGTAATAGAGCTGGCACAAGTTGTTCTATTCTGGACGGTGATGGCACCCGCAGTATCAAGTTTTTGCTATATCTTAGACGGTATTTTTATTGGGGCAACCGAAACAGCTCCGATGAGAAATACAATGCTTGCGGCAACATTTCTATTCTTTTTGCCCGCCTATTATATTGGCACTGAGCTGATTTCAATCCACGGACTATGGCTGGCCATGGTGCTGTTTATGCTGGTGAGGGGAGCAGCCTTAATGCTTTACCTGCCGGGAAGGATTTTGAAGAAGCGGCCGGAAAAGATGGATTAAAAAATTGAGACTGATCAGAAAAATCGCATTTTAAATAGATGAACTTATAACAGTAGGAGATAAGAGTGAAGAAGAAAATTTTGATAATGAGACATGCAAAATCATCCTGGAGTGATGAAAAGCTGCGAGATTTTGATCGCCCGCTAAATTCAAGAGGAAAAAAAGATGCACCACAAATGGGCAGATATCTAAAAGAGCTGGGTATAGCTCCGGATCAGATATTCAGCTCACCTGCTGAGCGTGCAAAACAGACGGCGCTTGCCATAGCGAAAGAAGTTGAATTAAATGAAGACGTGATCAACTGGGATGAAGAACTCTATTTTGGAAACCCCATGGCATACCTTAATGCGATCCGTTCAGCCGATGAAAAAAGCAGCGTTGTAATGACTGTAGGACATAATCCAATGTCGGCAGAGGTTATGAGTGCACTTTCACTGCAAAGCTTTACTCATCAGGTGCCTACTGCAGCATTGGCCTGTTTTGAAGCAGATGTAGAAAACTGGAACGATGTTAAGCAGAGCGGCTGTAAACTTCTTTGGATTGTATCGCCAAAAGAGCTCTAGTTCGATCGTATCTGAAGCTCGTTGAGCAGCCTGGCTGTGTTGTCGATCTCTTCCATCATAAATAGAATAAATCTGATATCCACGCTTATTGTGCGACTCAGTTCGGGTAAGAAAAAATAATCGCTGACAATTCCTTCTATATTTCCGTCAAAAGCAAGACCGATAATTTCACCGTTTGCATTTAAAACCGGACTGCCGGAATTCCCGCCGGTAATATCATTTGTTGAGAGAAAATTGAGAGGAAGTTCTCCTGAATAATTTCTGTAACCGCCAAAATCCTCAACGGAAGGTGAATCGGGGCTGTAGTTTAAAAGCCTTTCAGGAACCAGAAACGGGTAAGAATTTTGGTTTTTTTGAATCATTCCGCTAAGCGTGGTAAATGGCAGGTTGTAGACTCCATCTTGCGGTTGGTACCCCATCACTTCACCTGCGCTCAAACGAAGCGTAAAGTTAGCATCGGCGGGTTGCACTTTACCGGGCTCCATCTCTAAAATTCCCTCTACATACCGTTTTTGTGCAGGCAGCAAGTAAGTGAAGTGGCGAAGGTAGTTGTCACGGCTCTGTTCAAACATTTCCCGAACGTCATTCGCTATCAGGTAAAGGCTGTCGGGTGCTTGGCTGTGAACTGAGCGATCTTCAGAAAAGATCAGGTTCCTGGCTGAGGTTGTATCGGTAAGTATAGAGTTGCTAAATCGTCGATCTAAAAATTCTTTGAGCTCAGTGCGAAGTTCAGAAGGTTCGGTTTCATCAAAAAATCGGTAGTAAACAAGAGGCCTTCTCTCTTCAGGAAGATCGGCAAATGCAAATAGTAAATCTCTCAAAACGGAGTATTCAGCGTCATGGTTGTAGGATTGATGCAATTGGCGAAAATAGTCGTAAGTCATCAGTTTCTCTTCATTAGAGAGCTCTTCGACAGGTCCATTTTCAACTGCATAGAAATCATCAAACAGAGAAGAGGATTGTAAAACATTGCTGAACTGTAGCGCATAAAAAGTGAGATAAAGAACATCGCCGGTTTGATCTGCAATGGAGTAGCTCTGCTCAAGTTGTTGCAGTACACGCCCATACTTGGCTTTGCGTAGGGAGTCGGCTGAAACCCATTCATCAAATCGCTGATCGAATTTTCGTTTCTGTTTGGTGACTTCGTGTTTGTCAAATCCTTCGCGAATACCGTTAAAATATTTCAATGTATTAGCAATGGATGCTTTCTCTGCAGCATTAATCTCGTTATCAGGTTTTTTTTCAAGTCCGTTCAGATAAGCGCTAAAGGCTTGCTCCAAAACAGGGAACTGACGATTTTCATAGAATTCAAATGCATAACTGCTTTCCATGCGATAGGTTGAACCGGGAAATCCGAGCGTCATCGTGAAATCTCCGGGATTCAGTAAGGAATTTCTGATGGGCAGAATGTAATCTGGCTGAAACGGAACGTTCTGTGGCTGGTACTCTGCGGAATTGCCTTGTTGATCAACATAGGCACGGAAAAATGCATAATCTCCGGTGTGCCTCGGCCACATCCAGTTATCGATATCGCCGCCGAATTTCCCTATAGCTTCTTCGGGCGCATAAACCAACCGGATGTCTCGAATGAGCCTGTACGATGAAAGAACTAGCCTGTTTCCTCCCAAAATGTCATCAATTTCAGCGATCAGATCCGGATCGTTATCGACGTACTCATTGATAATATCTTGCTTGATTAATTCCTGTTCTTCCAGCATTTGTTGGAAGCTGATGTTTTCGGAAACCCTTTGCTGAATTTCATCAGTAACGTCTATCTGTTCAAGAGGGATGTAAACCGAATAGCCGGGAATGGGAATTTCAGATTCGTTTTTGTCTGCGTAAAATCCGCTTTCGAGAAAATTTTCATCTATGCTACCGGCCGAGACAATAGCATCGTAAGCTACATGATGGTTGGTAAGAATGAGCCCCTGATCAGAAATGAAAGAGCCGGTCCCTGCGCCATCTTCACCAATGTTGATCCGAACAATTGCATTATGAATGGAGGCCGATTCCGAACTGTAAATCTCATCACCAGAAATTTGGAGCCCGCGCTGGTTTAAAAGTTGATATACTTCATTATCGAGCTGTGTCATCAGCCACATTCCGGAATGATCGGGGGAAACTGGCGGGAAAACCTCAGATGAGGGCAGTTGTTCTTGCGTTGCACAAGAACTGACTAAAAGGAGAAAGATAAATAAATAGCCGGAAAACGTTGATTTCATATCCCCGAAATAGATTGTTGATTCTGACCTGAAGCTATGACTATACTTAGGCATATTTTAGATACAAATGTTGTATATTCGCTTAAAATAAAAAGATATCAGACAATCAGATGATCTATAAGCAAAAATATTACTATCTCTGCAAAACACCACTTAGTGCTGAAGGCCCCGAAGATGTAGAAGTTGTAGACCGCGCAGATAATAACAATGAATTCCCGGCACTTTTCCAGAAGTTCGAAGATTTACGCTCGCACGCCTTCAATGAGGACAATATTTACAGTATTGTTCGTGCCGATGATATCTACGATCTTTTAAGAACAGGCACGGAAAAAGAAGCAAAAGAGATGGCTTACGAGAGAGCCGAATCTGAGATTATCACTAATTTGCAGCACCGCGTTATGCAGGGAAGCGATAAAAATGCGAAAGCTATTCTAAAAGAAGTGCATCAGATCGACGCCTGATGTAACCTGTTATCGCCTGGATTCTCCCTGTTTTATCTGATGAAATAGTCCATTTCTAAGTACGGTTTCAGCCGGAATGATATCAGGTTCATACTTGTGTTATAAGTGAATTACGCAAATTTGAACAAAATCGGATAGAATAATGTCTGATATCAAAACACTGAATGGAACCGATAAAATGGATGTCAATATTGGAATTTCTGACGATCATAGGAGAAAAATTGCGGAAGGGTTGTCGAGAGTTTTGGCCGACAGCTATATGGTATATCTGAAAACTCACAACTACCATTGGAACGTTACCGGCCAGCTTTTTCACTCTCTTCATGGAATGTTTGAAGAGCAGTACTCAGAACTTGCGGAAGCCATTGATGAAATAGCTGAACGGATCCGGTCAATAGGATACAGGGCACCGGGCTCGTTTCGGGAGTTTACCGAAATCACATCAATAGATGAGGATACCGATCAGCCGGAGGCATTGGAGATGGTAAGGCGTCTTGCTGTTGATAATGAGACAATTCTCAGAACTGCCAGAGAAGTTTTGCCGGCTTGCGAAGAAGCTGGTGATGAAGCAACAATCGATCTTATTACAGAGCGATTGGATGTGCATTCAAAAACAGCCTGGATGCTAAGAAGTCATCTGGAATAGATAGAAATTAGTAAAATATTCAAGTCCGGTGTTAATACCGGACTTTTTTATGCTCTCAATTCAAAATCAAACCGAAACTAATGGAAGAATATTTTAGCAGCTACACTGAAGATTTAATGCCAATGATCGTTCAGCATGGCCTGAGTGTGATAGGAGCAATAATAATCTTAATTGCGGGCTGGATGCTTGCAGGTTGGACAAAACGAAAAATTGTACAACGGGCAGGAAAAGCAGAAAAAGTTGATGACACACTTGTCCCTATACTCGGTCAGACAGTAAAAGTATTTATTATTCTTATAACCATACTTGCAGTTTTAGGGCAGTTTGGTGTTGAAACAACAAGTATTGTTGCAGTATTGGGTGCTTCTGCTTTGGCGGTTGGTCTGGCGCTGCAGGGTACGCTCAGTAATATTGCAGCCGGAGTAATGCTGTTAATTTTACGCCCCTTTAAAATTGGTGATGCAGTGAGTATTGGAGGCACCATGGGTATTGTTGATGAAATTGGCCTGTTTACTACAGATCTGCACTCTTTTGATAACATTGGCATCTCTATGCCCAACTCTAAAGTTTGGGGAACTGAAATCCAAAATCTCTCACGGTTCGATACCAGAAGGGTCGACATGGAAATTGGAATCTCCTACGGAGACAATATGGATAAGGCGATTGATCTAATTAAAGAGGTGCTTGCAGAGGATGAACGGATATTAAATGAACCCGAACCGTTAGTTGCAGTTAGCAATTTGGGGAACAGCTCTGTGGACATTCGGGTGAGACCATGGACGGAGAGCAAGAATGTTTGGCCTCTACGCTATGCGCTCACGAAACGAATAAAAGAGAAGTTCGACGAAAATGGTGTTTCCATTCCATTTCCACAGCGGGATGTACACCTCTTCCAAGAAACCAAGTGATTATTTAAGCCCCGTTTTTAGCGGGGCTTAAAATTTTCATTACAAATAACTATTAGTCTAAATCAACTCTAAAAAGCTGTTGAGGCTTGGTACTTTGCACCGTGATTGGTGAATGCTCCTTACTACAGACTTGGAAAGGAAATATTTGAGTATTTCTGATACTATTGCTCTTCTTTTAAAAAAATCACTACTATAGAAAGAACTTTAAATCGCATTGTGCAGTTGATGTACAATTCTGATTCATGTCTCTGCTTAGCAGGAAAGGGATTGCAGAAATATATTCTAGATTCAGTGTATTCACTTAATTCGGGAAAAGTGTACCTGGATTGAAGGGTCGCTTCGTATTTTTGAACTGTAGGTGCTGTTAATCTGTGTAAGAGCTATAAGGGGATAATGAGTGGCTTACATGTGATTAAGGAGGGGGAACTGAACTACTAACCAAATACATTTTAAAAAGATGGAAAATTCAGACATGTCTCAAATCGATTTTATGGGCGTTATTACGGAATATGGCCCCAATCTGCTATTTGCAATACTGACACTTGTTGTCGGACTGTGGATTGTAAAATTTATTGTTAATGGTGTCCGGAGTGGGCTGGATAAGAGTGAAACAGATAAGACGCTCCGAGGGTTTGTGGTAAGCCTGGTGTCTGTACTGTTAAAAATTATGGTCTATATAACAGCTCTTGGAATGCTGGGTGTTGAAATGACATCTTTCATTGCAATACTTGCTGCTGCAGGTTTGGCAGTCGGCCTGGCACTGTCAGGAACACTGCAAAATTTTGCAGGTGGAGTTATGATACTCTTTTTCAAACCTTTTAAAGCCGGTCACTTTATCGATGCACAAGGTCAGATGGGTACTGTGAAGGAGATTCAGATTTTTGTGACCATACTTACTACACCCGACAATAAAACAGTAATTATCCCTAACGGCCCACTGGCAACGGGTACAATGACTAATTTCTCTCGAGAACCGCGCCGCAGGGTCGACTGGACCTTCGGGATTGGTTATGGTGATGATCTTGATAAAGCCTATGAAGTTCTGAAGAGATTGCTTTCCCAGGATGAAAGGATTCTGAATGATCCGGAACCATTTATGGCGCTCAAGGAGCTGGGGGATAGTTCAGTAGATATAACAGTAAGGGCTTGGGTTGAAGCTGCAGATTATTGGGGAGTATTCTTCAGGATGAACGAAGAAGTTTACAAGACATTCGAGAAAGAGGGGCTCTCTATACCATTTCCACAACACGACGTACATCTGTTTCGCGAAAATTAGATTTTTACCTTTGATAAGAGGATTAACCCAAAAACAGTCTTTAAAAAGCTCCGGTTTTTCCGGGGCTTTTTTTGTTAATGGGTATCAGTTAGCGTTAAGGCCCTAAAAGCGCAATTGGAAGTTGCTTCCATAATGAAACTTGTTTAAACTAAGAAGCTACAAAGAAGGCTTAGGGCCGTAATTTTGCAATTTAAAGATCCAATCTGTTTTGACTGATTCTAAGAACAACCAATCTGCCGACCAAAAACATCTTTTCGAAAACGACTATGTCTATGTAAATATCGAAGGAGATGTGATACTGAAAAAGACCAATCTATTCGAGGAGCGCACACTGGCAACAGTTGACCCGGAATCTGTGGAAACTCAGATTGAAGCGTTCGAGAAAGCTTTTTCGAACCTGGAACAAAAAGTGAACAGTTTTCTGGCAAGTGCAGAAGAGACTGTTAATGAGAGTCCGGAAGAAGCAGAGAAAAAGCTGTCGGAATTGATTGATGAAATTAAAGAGTCGGATGCCGTCGGTGATTTTGAGAAGTTGATCTCATCAGCAAAAGCTCGTTTTGAGGCGTTGAAAAAAGCAGCGGCTGCACCCGAAGAGGAAGATCTGGATAGTAAAGCTAAAGAGGAGACCGGTGAAGAAGAGGAACCTTCTGCGGAGAGTAAGGATGAGAATGATGAGGCAAAACCAGAGCTTGAAAAACCATCAGCTGAAACAGAGCAAGCTGAAGATGCTCCGGATGAAGAAGATCCTTTGACCTATTATAAAGAGCTGGAGAAAAAAGCAGAAGATTTGACGGAGATGAGCGATTGGGCTTACGTCGCAATGGAGTTTGACAATATAGACAGTGCCTGGAGCGAAGGGCCCGACCCTGAAGAAGCAGATATCAAACCGCTGAAAGAAAATATTGATAAACTGCGCGAGGAGTTTGAAGAGAAAAAGAGAGCTCATTACGAAGAACAGAAGAAAAAACGACTCGAAAATCTGGAGAAGAAAAAAGAATTACTGAATCAGCTCAAAGAGATTGTAGATGAGGAGAAGTGGAGCCATACTAAAGAAGTTGGCAGAATTAAAGGTCGTTGGGAGCAGATTAAACCCGTTCCTGCTGATGAGGCAGAAAAGCTGGAATCCACATTTGAATCCCTGCTTAGTACGTTTGATGAACACAAAGTAGATCGCCTGGTAAAACAGAAGCAAAAAGAAGAGGATAATTTAACCGGCAAGTTGGTAATTCTCGAAAAAATGGAAGCCTTTGTTAGCGGGCTGAATGACTCTTCAGACTGGCCTGAGCAGGAGAAAAAATTTGAAGAACTGACAAAACAGTTCAGAAAAATAGGACGAGTGCCGGCCGAGAAAAACCGTGAGGTTTGGGCCCGTTACCACTCTGCGCAAGATACCTTCCACTCCATGCGCTTTAAGCATGACAAGAAATACAGAGATGAGATTGAAAAATTCTTATCGAAAAAGAAAAAGCTGATCGATGAAGCGGAAGCTCTGCTGGATGCGGATGATCTGGCTGATGCAGCTCGCCGTGTAAATAAACTGCATCGCCGATGGAAAAAAGTAGGGAATCTTCCACAGAAGGATGAAAATGAAATGTGGGATCGCTTTAAAGCGGCTACCGATGCATTCAATGATAAGAAGTCTGAAAACCTTGATCTTCTGAGAGATCAGGAAGAGGAGAACTACGAAGAGAAACTGAAGATTGTTGAGAAAGCCAACGAGCTGAAAGAGTCTGAAGATTGGGAAGCTACCCATAAAGCTCTTCAGGATTTAATGGGTAAATGGAAAAAGGTTGGTCCGGTTCCTAAGAAGAAGTCCGGCAAGATTTGGAAGAAGTTTAAAAGCGCTATGGATCATTTTTATGACAGGCGCCGAGACCACTTTAAAGAGGTGAAGGAAGAGAGAAAAGATAACCTCAAGGAAAAAGAAGAGGTTCTGGAGAAGCTCGCAGAATTAAAATCTCATGACGATCCAATTGATGCGGTTGAAAAAGCAAAACCTCTGCAGGAAGAGTTTAAAAAAGCCGGATATGTGCCTATTAAACATAAAAACCGTTTATGGAAAGAGTATCGCGAAACCTGTGATGTTATTTATGAACGTTTCAGAGCAGCAAAAGCAGCCGTTGATGTGGTTGGCCGCGAAAATGTAGAAAACTTTTCAGCGGATGATATTGCTGACATTCGCAAGAAACAGAGTGAAATTAATAAGCTTAGAAAGGAAGTGGGCAAGCTTACCGGTGAAGTTCTTCAAATGAAAGAGTCTCTGAGTTATTTCAAGCCTACCGGGGGTTCAAGCAGTTTACTGGATGACGTTAAAGAGAAGATAAGCAAAGCCGAAAATGACCTGGAAAAGAAAGAGGATAAGCTTGCTGCCCTGGAGAAAGAGATCGACCAGATTAAAAAAGACTCATAGCAGCTCTCAAAAATATCCAATACATTGATTGCGGTTCTCTGATGTAAAACAAAGCTTGAATACCCACAGGATACTCTGAAAAATCCTCATTCAAATATCGCTCAAATACTGGCAGCAAAAACAGCCGAAGGAAATCTTCGGGAGTGGCTGGATCAGCTAGAGATAGATCTTTTCTCATCTGCTACTGATAAACAAGCGGATAAAGATTTATGTAATTGCCAACCGGATGTGTTAATTATAGACAAATCATTTCTGGATGAGTATTGCATACAGTTCGAAGAAACTGTAAAACTATATCCGGGTCTCAAGTTTGTGCCCGTAGTTTATTTGGGCACCAGAGATGACAAGGGTATCCATAGTCTCAGGCAGTTTAACAGCTTTCAAATAGTAAAAGACGAAGATACTCTCCTTGATGCTGTGAGTGAACTGCTTGTACCATCCGTAAGAATTCGTTTCTGGGGTGTTCGCGGCTCAACACCGTGTGCGAACTATGAAAATATTGAATATGGTGGAAATACAAGCTGCCTGGAGATTGATGTTCCCGGTATGGATGATCTTCTTATTTTTGACAGCGGAACCGGAATTAGAAATCTCGGGAATCATTTAGAGCGCCTAGATGAAATTAGCTGCAAAGGACATATATTTATTACCCATCCGCACTGGGATCACATTCAGGGTTTCCCATTTTTTAAACCTTTCTACTCCAGCAAAAACAAATTTTCGATTCATCTGCCTGAACAGTATCGTGGTGGTGCTCAGGAGATCTTATCAGGTCATCTCACGAAAACATTTTTCCCGGTAACACTTGATATGCTGGATGCCACAATTGAGTACGTAACTCAGAAAGAAGAGCGTGTTGATTACGGACACTACTCCATTGAGTATTTAGTGGCAAATCATTCAACAAAAACAGCAATCTATAAGATAAGGGTAGGCGGGCGTGTGATTATATACGCTTCTGATAATGAGCTGCCGCTGAAAACAACACCAATTCGATTTGTTGAAAAGTTTCAGGAGTTCGTAAAAGACGCGGATATTCTAATACACGATGCGCAGTACACCTTGCAGCAGTATAAAGAGAGAGAGGGTTGGGGACATTCTGCCTGGGAAAGGGTGATAGAAGTTGTGAAACCAACCGGTGTAAAAAATCTCTATTTAACTCATCACGATCCGGACACGAACGATACAGAATTGAAGCGCAGAGATCGTCGCCTTCAGCAGTATGTTGGTGCTCCATTTGATAGCATTTGCCTTTCTCGTGAAGGTGCAGAAATTAGAATTCCGGTAAAAAAACCGGAAATAGCCTTTAAGAAAGACAGAGTCAAAGTTTCCTGAACTGTAATATTATCTATAAAAAAAGGGAAAGGTTTAAACGCCTTTCCCTTTTGTATTTCTTTGAAATAAATGAAGTTTAAATAAAAATTCTAACGCCTATCCCGCCATTTACTCCAAAACTGGTTTCTGGAATTAGATCCAATGTGGGAGCTACCTCAAAGAACATGGATAGTCTGGTTTCCGGGAATATATACTGAAGTCCTACAGGAATTCGGGCCCCGAACTTAGAATCATCAGCAAATAATGCTCTTGCACCAATTCCGTAATAGAATGCCATGCTTCCTCTGTCTACGCCCAACCAGTTATGGCGGAGATAATCTGCATGTAGGTGTACGGATCCGTTGTCGCCGAATGACCACGCTAAAGCAGCATCGATGGCTGAATTATCAGATTGCCAGGCTTTGAGACTTATACCTGTTGGTTCTCCTAAAATTACACCCAGTTCTGTATTACTGTATCGAGATTGAGCATCTAAAGTGGTTATTGCCCCGAATAAAAGAGCAAGTGCTATGGAAAGAACTGTAATTGTTACCTTTTTCATCTTTATGGGCTTTAATTGTTTTGTACTCAGTTAGTTATCATATAACTACTTAAACAACATATGCTATCAAAAGTTCCTAAATCATACAATACGCGAATGATTACAAAGAATAGTTTATTTAGGTTTTTGTTCAATGCAGATGTCTAATATTTACGAATTTATGGTGAAAAACAGATTAATCATTTTTGTAAAAAATCCGGTTAAAGGTGAAGTGAAAACACGGCTTGCCTCAACAGTAGGTGATGAAAAAGCGTTGGATGTTTACAAAAAACTTCTAAGAATAACGGCGGAAGAAGCGGCGGGTGTGGATGCTGACAAGCTTGTCAGCTATTCAAATTCTGTAGAGGAGGGTGATCATTTTGACGAATCACTGTTTGAGAAATCAGTTCAAAAAGAAGGAAACCTGGGAGAGAAGATGAAACATGCATTTGAATCCGGTTTTCGTGAGGGTTTTGATCGAG